>JAQCJA010000289.1 GCA_027593305.1 bacterium | reverse complement strand
GCCAAGGCCCTCGATGACAAGAGACAGTTGTGTCGTTGCGTCACGGACGATCGGTGTTTTTCGGTCGGCCTGACGATTGGGGAAAAACAGCCGGTACATCGCCGTCTTCTGCAGATGGTCATGGTCCGGTCGATCGAAATCGTAAGGATAGGGGCCTGCAGTGCCACTGGGCGGATAGCGGTTGCCGTGGTCGTCCAGCAGGAACGTTCGATCACCAATGTCATCGATGCGTGGGTGCGCTCCCGAGTCTTCTGCATCGATATAGACGGTAAACACCAGACGGCTGTACATGGTATACCCCCAGCGGCCATCGTAGACGGGTCGCAGGATCGGGTAGGTGCGATCGAAGACGGTGCCCAGAAGTCGACGCACGTAGCCGGAACGCCAGACGTCGAACTGGGATTTCTTGATGGGGTTCGTCGGGTCGAAATCTGGGTTTACGTAGATCAGGTACTGGAAGTAGAGATTGTTGATATCCGTGCCGTCCACCGTCGGATAGCGGCCATCAACAAAGGCGTAGACCATCTCACGCAGGCGGCTGTCGACCTGGTCCTGTGACAGTCCTGCCTGCTCCGCCTCTGAATAGATGCGAGAGATCTCGTAAGCGAACGTGCGCAATGTCGCCTGTACGAAAATGCCGTCCGCGCCGGTGTGACTGCGGTTGACGACACGCCACGTCTGCTCCTCGGTTACTTCAAAAGGACCTGCTGGCAGGCCCTCGTGTCCGCAGGCAAGGAGGCCTGATCCGAGGAGCAGGAAGATCGACAGACAGAAATTGCGCATGCTTACTCCGTGTGCTTTGGGGGCCCGGAGTACGTTGCCTGAAGGACCGCTCGGGAGGAGGTCTTTCTCAGACAAACGTCCAGCAGTCCGGCACTTCCTGCTGCGCTACTCCTTGACGACCCAGAGTTTCACCGTTGCCTTGACACCGTGCTCGAGCTGAATGGGAATGTTGTAGACCCCCAGGGTGCGGATGCCCTCTTCCAGTTCGATCTTGCGGCGATCAATGTCATGGCCCTGCGCCTTGAGCAGGTCAGCGATGTTCTGTGTTGTCACCGAGCCGAAGAGTTTGTCGCCTTCGCCGACCTTCACGGTCGCCGTCAGTGACGCCTTCTCCAACTCGGCAGCCTGGGCTTCGGCGGCGCGTCGATCGCGTTCGGCTGCGGCCTCATGCTGCCGGCGCTGCGATTCGAACTGGGCCACGTTGGCATCTGATGCCAGCAGGGCCTGCCGCTTGGGGATCAGGAAATTGCGGGCGTAGCCGTTGGCGACGCTGACGATCTCGCCCGCATTGCCCACAGTATTGATATCTCTGAGTAGAATGACCTTCACGTGTCGATCTCCTGATCGGGTCGCCCATCGTCGGGCGGCGGTTCGTCTTTTCTATGTCCGATGCGGCGCCAATCAAACCAGGTATCACCGAGTCCCAGCAGAGCCAGGAACATCAGTGACAGGCCCGATGTAAACGCCAGCAACGCGAAAACAAGCACTTCGAGAAACCGTTGCACACCAAGCCGCCACATCAGATGACGGACCAGTGCCAGTCCCTGGGCGGCGTACAGCAGGCCGAAAACAAGGACTGTGTTGATCGCCAGGTCGCGCAACAGGCCATCACCGACGAGCAAACCGGCGAAGGCAGCAATGAGCGCCCAGATGCACATTTCATACAGCCGCCAACTGCGCATAGGCGCTGCCGGTGGCACCGGCAGGCCCAGACGTTCGCCGACCACCTGCGCCACTCGATACCCGAGCACGGCCACCAGCAGCAGTGACACGTAGGCCATGCCCGGCAACAACCTCAACGTCAGCTCAACAAGCTGCTGCAGTTGTTCTGTGTCGGACAATTGCGCGTTGGCCGCGACCTCTTTCAGGGAGGCAGCAACAGCGGCGACAAAGTCTCCCCGTTCCCATGATTCGCCACGCAGGCCGAACAGGAGGAACAGAGCCAGCAGTACACCGGGCGCCGAGGCGGCGAGGAGTATCTCACCATATCGGCGTCCGCGATCCACCTGAATCGCCGCCAGCAACCCTATGAGGGGTGCCGGCGCCAGGCCCGAGAGCAGGACCCACTGCAGGGGTGCCAGCAACGACGCCAGCAGCGGCAGACAGGCGACCACCGCCACATGACGCACGCCGAATCGCCTGGCGCCCAGAAGGGTCACCGCGACGAGCGCAATACTTGCCAGCAGATGAAACAGGCTCGTGGCCCTCGGCTACCTACTCGTCCGCATCGTCGACCTCGGCATCACCGCCGACGTCGGCTACGGAAGCAACTTCGTCATCGTCATCGTCACGGGACGAAGGCGGACCGCTGTAGCGGCTGCCGCCCCCAGGACCGTCACGACGATCATCTCGATCCCGGCGGGGACCCCGGTTGCGATCATGGGGCCGCGCCGGCGGGTTGTAGATGTAGATGTTCTCCGGTGCCAGTTGCGGTACCCGCAGGAACTCGCCATCGACTGTGAGCAGCAGGTGCCGCAAGACGGCCTCGTCCAGCCGGAAGGCCGCCTCGAGAGGACCGAGGATTTCCGCGGCGCCCTCAAACTGATAGAGCACGTAGAATGCCTGCTGCCGGCGGCGGAGAGCCATCGACGTGTAGGCCAGCTTGCGCAGGCCCCAGTTGTCGACGTTGACAACCTCGGCGCCGGCCGTCTCCAGCTGGGCCTTGTACCGTTCTATAGAAGCCTCCAGCTGCGTATCGCCGACTTGCGGATCGAGGATGAGAACCAGTTCGTACTTCTTCGCCATACGTTTATCTGCCTTGCTTCGCTGTCGGAGTTTCGCGGCGCACTCTGGACGCCTAGAAAGGGTTCAGGCCGTAGTGCACGAACAGGGGGGCCAGGACCAGGGAGATGACCGACATCAGCTTGATGAGAATGTTCATGGAAGGGCCGGAGGTATCCTTGAACGGATCACCTACCGTGTCCCCGACGACAGCGGCTTTGTGGGGTTCGGAACCCTTGCCTCCCACATTGCCCTCTTCGATGTACTTCTTGGCGTTGTCCCAGGCGCCACCACTATTGGACATCATCAGTGCCAGCAAGACGCCCGACACGGTCGCACCTGCAAGCATACCGCCCAGGGCCTTTGGCCCGAGCAGGAAACCAACTACCACCGGTGCCAGAACTGCCAGCATTCCGGGGGCAATCATCTGGCGCAACGCCGCCACAGTGGCGATGTCGACACAGCGGCGGGCGTCCGGTTTGCCGGTGCCCTCCATCAATCCGGGGATCTCACGGAACTGACGTCGCACTTCTTCGATCATCTTGAAGGCTGCGTCACCAACTGCGGTCATGGTCAGAGCGGCACCCACGTACGGAATCATGGCGCCAAGCAACAGACCGATGACGACACCAGGCTCGGTCACGTCGACGACGAGTTTCTCGCCACCCATGGCCAGCTGCACAGCGCTGTTGTAGGCGGAAAACATGGCCAGCGCCGTAAGCGCCGCGGAGCCGATGGCAAAACCTTTGCCAATGGCCGCCGTGGTGTTGCCGAGAGAGTCCAGACTGTCGGTGATCTTCCGGGTTTCCGGGCCAAGGCCGGCCTGCTCGCTAATACCACCAGCGTTGTCGGCGATGGGTCCGTAGGCGTCGACCGACATGGTAATGCCCACTGTCGCCAGCATGCCGACGGCGGCAATGCCAATGCCGTAGAGGCCGGCAAAGTGGAAGGCCAGGCCGATGGCGAAGGCGATGAAGATCACCGGCAGGGCAACACTCTCAAAGCCGAGGGCCAGACCGGAGATGATGTTGGTCGCCGCGCCGGTTCTGGAGGCGTCGGCGAGGTTACGGACGGGCTTACCACCGGTATAGTACTCGGTAATGAGCCCGATAATGATGCCCGCGAGGCTCCCACAGAGGACGGCCATGAAAGGCCCTGTGCCCAGACCCAGAAGGCCTCGCGTCCACCAGGCGCCGGCAACCATCAGGGCCGCTGCCAGGAAGGTGGAGTAGCGCAGGACGGCATCAGGATCAGAGTTCTGCAGCAGTCGCACCATGAGCGCGCCCACGAGACTGGCGCCAAGACCAACCATGATCACGGAGAGCGGATAGGCCATGGCCGACAATCGTGCGGTCTTTTCGATGACGCCGGGAGCCAGCACTTCCAGAGAGGCGATCGAGGCTGTGGCGGCAATGGCGATGGTGGCAATCACGGAACCCACATAGGACTCAAAGATGTCAGCGCCCATACCGGCCACATCACCGACGTTGTCACCGACGTTGTCTGCGATCACCGCCGGATTGCGCGGGTCATCCTCGGGAATGTTCTGCTCTACTTTGCCCACCAGGTCAGCGCCGACATCAGCCGCCTTGGTGAAAATGCCACCGCCCACGCGTGCAAACAGAGCGATAGAGGAAGCGCCCATGGCGAAACCACTGATTGCTGTTGCGTTGCTGGGGTTCTCCCAGATGCCGAAGACCTGCGCCAGAACACCGATGCCGATGAGGCCGAGACTGGCCACGGCCAGTCCCATGACGGCGCCACCAGAGAAGGCCATCATCAAAGCCGGGCCCTGCCCTTGGGCACTGGCTGCCTGTGCGGTACGGACATTGGCGCGTGTTGCCGCCTTCATGCCGCAGAAACCGGCGACAATCGAACAGCCAGCTCCGGCGAGAAAGGCGATGGCCGTCTGGTTGTCGACACCCAGCCACAGGGCAACAAAGACAACGGCGATGAAAACCATAAGTATGGAGTACTCACGACGGAGGAAAGCCATAGCCCCCTCGTGAATCAGATCGGATATTTCCACCATCACAGCGCTACCGGGATCACCGGCCTTGATGCGCGTATAGATGATGAAAGCGACGATCATGCCCGCTACACCCAGATAGGGGGCTGCTGTCGTCCAGACTTCCATGATGAATCGTACCCTCCCGTCTCGCTCTCGCGAATGGTTCAGTCCGTGGCGCGGCTCGGCAGCGCCTGGCACCCATTGAAACGGTTCATTGCCGTCTCAATTCCCTCCTGTAGCCAGCAACACACCGCCGCACCCCCACGTTCCACCAGAGCATCCACGTCTTCTTCCGTGGAAAATGGCGCCAGCACAAAATCGATATCGCTGGCCGCCATCGGGACAGGTCCAACGCCGATACGCAGCCTTGAAACCCCGTCTGAGCAGAGCCGCTCAAGGACCGATGCCAGACCGTTGTGTCCGCCATCCGACCCGGCGCGGCGCAGACGCACGCGCCCGAAGTCCAGAAGAAAGTCATCGAACACAACGAGGATATCCTCGGGGCCGAATCCTTCTGACGCACTCAGCGCGAGCACCGCGTCACCGCTACGGTTCATGTATGTCTGCGGCTTGACGACAAGCACATCCTCGTCGGCCAGACGCATGCGGGTTGTCTGCGCTCCGTGGCGCTCGACCCACGTAAGGCCATTGGCCAACTCATCAACGATGAGAAAACCAATGTTGTGCCGCGTGCGAGCGTAGCGAACCCCGGGATTGCCCAGGCCGACAACGACACGCACGGCGGGTGGTTCTATTCAGCTGCTGGCGTGGCAGCTTCAGCTTCTTCGGCAACCGCGGTGCCAGCACTGACCTCTTCGTCCACCGTGAGACGCGGCGACAGAACGCTGACGATGGTGATGTCGCCCTCGGTGACGATACGCGATTCCGAGGCCAGCAGATCACTTACGTGAATGCTGTCGCCGATCTGCAGGGTGGTGATATCGATCTCGATCCGCGACGGCATCTGCGAAGCCACGCAATGCATGTCAACGGCGTTCAGGCTGTGCTGCAGTGCCCCACCACCGATGCTGACTCCGATGGGGATCCCGGTTGTAAGCAGGGGAACGCTGGTGGTGTATTCCTCGTCGGCATTGATGCGCAGGAAATCGATGTGCATGACGGCGCCGCTGACCTTGTGATACTGGATTTCGCGCACAACGGCGCGCTCGGACTTGCCGGTACCATCCTCGTTGAGCACGAAAATGGCGTTGCGTCCGCCTGCAACAAGGGCTCGTTCCAGAGAACGAGCAGCGATCTTGAAAGGTTGCGGCTCCTGCTTGTGCCCATACACGACACCCGGAAGCATCTCCTGTTCGCGGCGCAGGCGTCCCACGGGGCCCTTGCCCCGTTCCGGCCGCGACGTCAGTGTCAGTTCCTTCGTTTCCCGCTGATAGATCTTAACCGCTACCGCCATGGGAACTACCTCTCTCTTGCGTCAGCTGGCTGCCCGGCGAGGACTTGAACCTCGATAGACGGACCCAAAATCCGTTGTCCTACCAATTGAACGACCGGGCAATCATTCGTTCTCGTGTCAAGCATTGTTGCGGGCCCGTCGAACGGCGGCCTGATCAAAAGGTGGCCTGACCAAAAGT
>JAQCJA010000001.1 GCA_027593305.1 bacterium | reverse complement strand
TCCGGTCAACGAGGTGATCTCGGTGCCTGGATGAACCGCCTCGCCTTTACCATCTCCTTCACGGAGAACTCGATCGAGAACATCCAGAACTCGGAAGCCTCGATCAGCGACGCCGACATCGCCTACGAAGTCTCGAAGTTCACTCGAGCGCAGGTGTTGTCACAGGCCTCCACAGCAATGCTCGCCCAGGCGAACGTTGTGCCACAAACGGCGCTGTCGCTCCTGCAGTAGGAATCGATGCAATGGCTGCGGTACGAGCCATAGCCGCATAACACGAAGGCCGGGAATCATACGCAGGATTCCCGGCCTTCAGTATGTACGGGAAGAATCATTGTCATCTCTTCCATTTCTTGCCGGACGCCTCCTTTGCTCCACCCCCCGGCTTGCCCGACTTCTGACCGTCGATGAGAAATCCGACGAAACTCTTCTGCCCCAGTGTCTTGAGATATGACAACAGGGACACTTCGGCTTCCTTGCGATCAAGCTTGTAGCGCTGTCGCAAGCGCTCGATCATCGAGGCGACGGAAGTATGGCCATCACACATCAGCCATACTTCGGTTCCCACCTCGTCAAGCGTGATGGTCCGCGTTTCCGGGATGTAGAAGATCTTCGACAGCAGACGCGTCTTCCAGGTCTCCTGGCGCGTCACCTTGATCTGCGCTTCACCGGTCTCCGTCTTCTCCCAGTGCAGCAGCTCGTTGCGGGCCGGTCGCGAGTTCATCATCGAGTCGCGCGTCAGACGTGGCTTGTTCCGTGTGGCAAACATATCCGTCGATCAGTTCCTTGAGGAAGTCGTCCTCTCCCTCCGGTCGCTTCTTGGAGAGATGCTCAACGACACAAATGCGATTCTGTTCGGGGCAGTGCCAGGCGGCGCCTTGCAGATAGCGCCGCGGGCGTGGATTGACCATGGGCAAGGGCCGCAGGATCTGTCGCCACCGGCTTCTTGGTCCGCCCTGAACGAGGACCCCTGCGTGGTTGCTGATCCGGGCCGGGTGCACGGTGAAGAGGAAGTCCCGCAGGTCCTTGCGGAAGAAGGACGGGTACCAGTCTTCCAGATCGTGATCGCGCAACAGCATCTGCGCCATACTCAAGCGGTGAATGCGCAGGGTCCGATTGCCGCCGTCCTTCTGGAAAGTCAACCGTATATGCCCCGACTTCAGCTCGTACTCGGTCAACTCAAAGTCGACGGGCGCCAGAAAGCGCATACCATACACGCTCCAGAGGTTGCGCCCCCCGTCGGCCTCTCGCGGGTGATCCTCCAGACTCGGCAACACTTCATTGACCAGAGCCTCGGCGTTCTCGCCGACCGGTGCCAGCACTCTCATGAGCACGATGCGGTGACACTCAGGACAGGCACGGGCGAGGTTGTAGGCGCGGTAGTCGGCTTCCCATATGAAAGTCTCGTACTCACTGCCCTCGAGCCAGCGCTTGTCCCGCAGAAACCGGGCCTGGCGCTGCACCGAGAACTCCATGCCCGACTTGTCTGCCTTCTTCTGCAGTTGCTCGATGTATCGATCCACCAGATCCGACACAGGTCGACGTGCGCCACGGACGGGCGCGGCGCGCCACTCGACTTCAGCGCGCACCATACGTGCATCATCGAGTCTGGCATAACCGGATTTGGCATCGCCGTCCACGCGCCCCAATTCCCATTCGGCCGGGACGCGCAGGCGGATCCCCTGCCAGCTGAAGTCGTGATGGGCATCATTCATAGGTAGACAGACGGTATCCTGCCGGCCCGGCGCAACAGCACCGGGCCGGACCAGGAGGATGTCGGATTGAATGGAAGCGGGTCGCGTTGGTCAGAAGATGAGGACGGAAACGGACTTCTGGATCAGCGCGATGGAGATGGACGCCATTCCCATCAACGCCATTCCGCAGGCGAAACCCACGGCCAGGACCGGAGCATAGGTACGCCACTGCTTGGTTCCGTACTTCTTGTTGAAGTAGTAGCGCGCGAGCATGGCCCCGATAACCTCAGTCACCATCCAGTGCGGCAACGCCGTCAGAGACCGGATATACCCGAACACGAGCAAGACCGGCAGCCCCAGGACCGATAGCAGGATGTAACTGCCGAGGCCAATCACGGTTCCCGCGGCGATGATGTTTGGCTTGATGGCACGGAACAGCCACGGCTCATCCGTCGATCGCTGAATCCATGGACTGGAGAAATTCGGATCCGTATCGACGACAAAATAGTGGACCCAGCCCTCGGGCAGGCCCGCCTCAGAGGTGGCGCGGAGTGCGGGTCGCGGTGTGGCTGCAATGCCTACTTCTGGCTCTGCCCCGGCAACAAGGGCGCGGATCAGGCTGGTGTCAGCTACGGCATCGCGGATCAGATCGGCAGCACCGGGAAGGACCCTCATTTCCGGTCCGAGACCACGAACATGAATTTGCGCCCCGCGATTCTCCTCGACCGGGAAAGGGCTCTTCTGGCCATTGATGGCAGAGGAAACGTCAGCCCCCATCAGGGCACCTGGAGGCATGGGCGACACGTTCTGCGGTGCACTGGCGTCAAAATGGGTATAGAACGCCTCGGTCGACGACCATGGGCCGGCGACGCCCTTGGCACCACCGGACTCCACCCACTCACTGTCAGCGGCGCGGACGCGCCAGTACCACCAGTCCCCTTCGACGAGATTCGCTGGAATCCAGGTGGCTTCTGCACGATCCGGCGCCACCTGCAGTTCGCTCTTCAGCGTGCCCGTGAACCAGATACACGTCTGCAGAGCCCGAAGCCGCCACATGACCTGTGCAAAGGGATACGAGGCGGACGGGATGGGCGCCAGCTTCCAGATGTAGGATGAGTACAGGAATGTCGCGAGCAACACGACAGGCACCATGCAGACTTCGGCCTTGATGATGCTGGTAAACTTCGTCCCCGTAAGCTCAATCTCGCGAAATTTCTGCGTCTGGGCGCCATAGTTGCCAAGAGGGAACGGCATGAACCAGATATCGACGCCCTGATACCCGGACAGAATGATCGTCGCTTCGCGGACGTAGGGGATCGAAATCGATTGCCCGACCATGCCCACGAGACGGGCGTTGACGAAAGATTGGAAGGGCGTGAAGACGAGGGCGAAGAACAGGAAGAAACCGATGAACTGAGAGAAGGCGGGCAGGTAGAGCCAGGCGATGAAGATCAACCCCGCCGACGCCACACAATAGAGGCCCAACGCCACCCAGATGGAAAAATCACCGCGGCCGGGCGGCACTTCCCAACTGCGCCCGGTGCCGCCAGATGCTTTGTGCACGGCAGCACCACGAACCCCCTGCACCACCTGATAGATGCCGATGATGGCGATCGCCGCTGTCGTGCCGATGCCGAAACTCATCCAGAAGTCGACGGAGTTGACGAAGAATGTCTCGATCGCTCCCATGCCCGGCTGCCAGATCTGCAGGTACCCCAGATCGTACAGGATCGGGTTGGCGATGGAGTGGGCGACGACGCCGATGAAGGTGCCCATGACGCCCCAGAAGGGCATCACGAGTCCTGCAAATATCGGTCCAAGATGAGCCGTAAAGCCCAGGGGCGTGGCGGGGATGAAGTTCCCTGTTATTTGTGTGAAGTCGACGAAGGGGATGGGAATCAGCTGGATCGGCTCGGTGAGCAGCGCCCCGGAGATGGCCGGAATCGCAACATAGAGCACACCGAAAACCATGCCGATCATAGCCCCGGCGGAAAACACCCGCCAACGCCAGGATTCCACGCCCTGAGTCGTCTCCGCCAGGGCCGTGGCGCCCTGCGCCGCAACCGGGGCAAAGGGAAAGGGCAGGCGCTCGTAGTCGGAATTGACCCGAAACAGCACGTAAGCCATCGTGAACCACGACACGCGCGAGATCACGAAATTCGCCAACAGAAGACCGATGGGAACGATCCAGTCCCGGTGCAGGAAGGTGCGCTGCAACAGGGCAGGCGAATCGATGGCCGGCGCCCACCAGGTGGGTATCAGATTGGCGATACCGAACTGCTGCGCCGGCGGCGACTGTACCAGATACTGGTTCCACAGCAGACCGTCAAAAGCCCCCGTTTCGGCGGCGATGAGACCTGCTGCGACGTAGTAGAGAACGTAGACTTCCTGCTTGGACAGGGATGTGAAGGACCGCTTGGTGATCTCGGCAAAGAGGATGATGGTCACCCACTCCGCTGCAGCCCCTAACGAGCCACCCACCATGAGACCGAGGTACATGTTCCCCGGAATCATGATAAAGGCGACGAACAGCACACCGATGATGGCCTTGCTCGTGAAGCCGTCTTCAAACTCAGTCGGCGTCGCGATCAGGTCACGATATTCCTCGATTTCCTGATTGGCGTTGCGCTTCGCCATGGCTCAGCTCACCCCTGCCGAAGAGACGGTTTGCTGTTCCCCGGACAGTAGCGCCGCCGCCTGCTCGCGATAGATCTCCTTCGCGTCTGCATCGACGGTGCGCCAGATGAGGAACTGCTTACGAATGACATTCATGAATCTCTGGTTGACCCGTCGCCAGGAGGCGTCTTCGCCGCTGAGTCTCTTGATGTCGAGTTGAATCTGGAAGATGTTGTGCTCCGCCTCAGGAAGGGCTCGAATGATAACGTGCTGACTCACCCCCAGATCGAAGGGAGCCAGCCAGATGTTCATGTCGATGGTGTAACCCTCGCCAAATTCCGACTCCATCGTGCCCAGCTTGGCGCCATCGGTGTAGAAGGTACCGATGGACTCCTCGCTGTACGAGTCGAAGTAGCCCATGAGAAACACGTTCAGGCCGAGAACATCACGACCACCGACGGTGAAGGGAAACTCGAAATGCCAATCGTCGCCATCGGGTACCGGCAGTCGCCAGCGACGGGTTACGTCGGGCACCGCCATCTGTGACGCCTTGCGCGACGGATAGACGGTGGACAACATGACGACGGCCATCACCAGGATACACGAGAGCACCGCCGAGAGGGACGAGTAGTTCAGCGTGAAGCCCGTGGTGATCTCCAGCTTGGTCATTACCGTGGCCATGATCTGGCCAACCAGATAGCCGGCGACAACCCCGAGGACGGCGTAAACACACGACTCGGCCATGAACAGCCAGGCGATGTGACCGGGTGCCAGGCCGACGGAGGAGTAGACACCGATTTCACGGAAACGCTCATACACGGAGCCCATCATCGTATTCAGGACGATAAGCGCGGCGATGAGGATCGGCACGAACAGATTGGCCATGCCCGACAGGGACGTCATCCCGAGAGAACTGTAGATCGACACCTTGATGTAATCGTCGCCCCGCTCCTGAATTCCGGCGAACAGGGTAACTGCCAGGCGGGAGAGGAACGTCTCGATCTCAGCACGTTCATCCACTTCCTCGTTGAAGCGAACACCGACCGACTGCAGCGGGTTGCCACTGCCGACCTTGCGCAGCGAATGGTACGGCATGAGCAGGGTGTTGGCCGGTTCCAGATGGACGAAGGGCTTGATGACCACCTGAGAATCCTCCAGTCCCTGTTTCTCGCGCTGCTCCTCTTCGGCGATCTCCTGTACAGCCTGTCCCCCCGTGACGGCAAAGTCGGCAGGTGTCATGGTCTCGTCGTCAAGGTCCTTCAACTCCTTCATCCGTTTGGAGTCGATGACACCAATCACCGTGAACTCATCGCCGAAGACCCGGATTTGCACCGAGCCATCGCCGCGATCCACGTCGGCGGCGTCGATGTCGAGCGCTGCTGCAGCGATCATCTCGCTGGGCAGGATCACGACCTTTTCCTCGCCCGGACGGAACCAGCGTCCCGCCATCAGTGCCCGATCGAGGCCCGTGACCTCCGCCTCTTCCGGCGTGAGACCGAGAACGCCCAGTGCGTTATGGGCGTTCGGGCCGTGCTTCATCTTGATGTGCGCTTTTTTCTTGTTGTCGTACCAACTGCGCGGTGCGATGGATGCCCGGTCACCAAAATTGCTGTGCGCGTATTCCAGAACCGATTCCTCCAGCGGCGTCCACGCCTTCGAGCGTATGAGCAGCCCCTCATAGAGGCCTTCATTGTCCCGCTCGATCTGATTGAAGCGCAGCGATGTCTGAATCGATGTGAAGGAGAGCACCGTAAAAGTCAGCAACAGCAGGGTAAAAAACGTCAGCACAGTCCGCAGCTTGCGGCGTTTCATGTTGGAAATGCCGAGCAGAAACGCGGTCATCGAGGCACTGGAGCGGCTGACGTCCGTATCGTAGATCACGGCCACTTCCGTGCGCAGCTTCTTCATCTGTTCATTGAAACGACCCCCGATAATCCACATCACCAGAATCGCCAGCACGAGAATGATGAATGCCAGCAGGATAACAAAGGGGTTCGACAGTTCGAAGGCCGGGTGGACGATGGACAGGATCACCCAGATGACGAGGAAGATCCCGCCGAATCCCATGATCTGCCGTTGAATCGTCGCCGCCGTGATCAACAGTCGTTCGGCAAAATAGGCACAGGGCAGGACCAGAGCCATGAAGAAAATGATGCCCTGGACGACGTCGTTCTGGGTGTCCTTGACGTCGGGATAGGCCCGGGACTCGAGACCGATGGCAGCTCGCGTATGGCGCACAAACTGGCTCCACTGCTTATCGGCGAATGCCGCCTCGCCCAAGTCAAGCTCGCCCTTGGCCTTACCATGAAGATCATTGAGACGCTCGTTCTTGATGGCGAAACCTGCCAGCTCGCGCATCCGCGATTCATCCAGCGTCCACATGTCGCGCGCCGCCAGATAGGAGGTGCGGGCAAAGGAAGTCTCGTCCTCGATCGCATATCCCGTGCCCAGGGCCTCGACCTTGTCAACAGGATTGTCCGCGTTCAGCAGCAGCGAACGAAACCCAAGAAGTCCCGCGCCAAAACCCATTTTCACCAGCGAACCAGGGCGCGCGAAGAGCACACCGACAGGCTCATCCTGAGCCGATGGCCCCTCACCGATCGTGTAGCCGAACTCCACGGGGGCCGTATTCGTCTCATCAAACACGGATACCTGCGACAGTTTTGTCAGATATCGCGGATCAACGATGTCAAAGAAGTTGAATGCCTTACACGGAAACAGGACGACCATCCACTCCTTGTCGCGCCAGTCCATGGCGATCTTCATGGGGTAGGACTTGTCCCCCTGAATGCCACGATCGGGTGCGTAAGTGATGTGTCCGGTTGCCGGGTCGGTGTAGTAGCCTTCCACCTGGACAGAGTTGACGCGGATGCGGTTCACATAGAATGCACCCTCACCATCTACGACCTCGAAGTACTCGCCGCGAACACCCTTGTAGGACTTCTTCTTGCCGTTGCGTACGACGCCGACGGCACCGGCCCTGGCCAGATCGGGCACGATGCTGCGCCGGGGGAAAACCATGGCCTTGGCTTTCAGCGAACGCAGGGTGTCCTTGAGCCGCATCTTGAAGTCAGGGAACAACTCAGGATCCTCGAAAGCCATGTGGAACATGCCCGCCAGAGCCCGAATCTGGCGAGCCAGGTTGTCGTAGCGCACACTCTGTGGTCGATCCAGCGGCGTATCGACGAGGAACCTGGCGTCGTTGACGGTGACAAAGGCCAGCGCCGGAGTGCCTGTCGTCAGCACCAACTCGCTGTTGACGGAAATCTCGCCGGGTACAAAGGTCTCCCAACTCTTGCCACCTTCGGGACTGATGCCGTTGACGAGAACGTCACCGAAGGTGTAGCCCAACTCCCGGCTCACCTGGCGTGAATAGCCCATGAAGTTCTTGCCGAAGGGGGCAAAGTAACGCTTGTAGTAGAAGCTGGAATTGCTGTTCCAGATACCCAACTCATCCGTCTGGGTCGACAGATCAAGGCTGATGAACAGCTTGATGTTGAGAGAATCGACTTTCGGATCCACCCACTCCCGATAGAACCCGAGGCGCAGGTCCTCGTCGTCAGTGAGTTCCTTCTCGAGGGTGGCGCGATCGCCGAACATCTTCTGGCTCACCTGGGCGCCGTCACGAAAACTCACGCTCCAGGCACCGGGTGTCTCGCTGACGAGGCCTTCACCTTCGCGAATGGATGATTCGATGATCGAGCGCACGAGGACCGTGTCGTCCTCTGCCACGTGCCGAACCAGCGCTTCCTTGCCGGTGAAAATCTGGTTGCCCAGGCGATAGGAGATGCCATCGGCGGCTACTTCGATCAGTCCCCGGGACAGCGCCGCTTCGACGACCCGACGCACAACCATGCGGTCAATGAAGGGGTCCTCATCGCGCAGGTACCGCTGGATGAAGTCGTCGACGCCGCGCAGGGCGAGGTGATGCGCCGACGTCGCCAGAAACAGGACCGATCGAGCCGGTGGATGTTCGCGGAAGTAGTGTGCCAACTCAAGCAGTGCGGTAATGCCAGCCGCCTGCTCGGCACCAGGCGCAATGGACGGCACCACGGACATCGCGTCATAGTAGGCTTCCAGAACAATGACGTCATCCTTGAGCAATGGATCGTAGCCGGGGATCATCCCCATCACGTTCCATGCCGGCTTCCTCTCCCAGTCCATGCGGTATTCGAGGTGCGCCTGGATGTCGCCGGTGCCACTGCGTCGGTCGATCGCCCGTCGAAGTGCGCGACCATCATTCTCGCTGACCCAGAACCTCGGCATGTCGAGGGGCATGGTGAGGAATTTGTTCTCACCTTCGAGATATACCGTGGAATCGGGCTCGATGAAGACAACGGCGGACGCACCGAGGTAGGCCGTGTTCAGCCAGTTGTCACCTGAGTTGAAGTCGAGCACGACGACACTGCCAGCTACCTGCTGGCCGTCGAGATCCTCGAACTCGCCCTTGCCGCCCCAGATCAACCGACCATCGATGCCACCGTCCGGCAACGTCGACGTCCGTACCAGATTGGGCCATAGGCCATGCAGACGTACCGATGGGCCACCGACAACGCTGAGATTGCCGCCGTGGTCGATGGGCACGGAGACATCATACTTATGGAAAGTGATGTTCTGCAGGTCGATGTGACGAAACTGGCGGTGCACATGCAGGGCCGCCTGCTCTGCCCCGGGATACCCGGCAACTCGAGATCCGAGACCGGAGAAGAAGCCAACGGTCTGTTTCAGTCGTGCTTCCGGTGCCAGTTGCCGCAGGGCCTCGTAATCGACCTCGGCGGAGGCTGGCAAAGCTGCCGTCAGCACGAGCACCATGACAAACAGACGCGCGAGTGCGTCACGCACAGTGACACCAGCGTGACGACCTTCGGGTGGGTTTGCTATCGACTCCATAACACTCAGTTTTCAGTCATGCCGGTGTAATAACAAACGATGGACACCCGCCCGCGATCGGAAACCAGCACGGACCGCCAGCAGGCGCATCGATGGAGGAACATCTGGACCAGATACTGTCTGTTCAAGCAACTGTGGCCTCGGGCGACGGAAGTCACCGCGGAAAACTGCTGCATGCTCGTTCAAGGAAAGGTGCGATCCAGCTTCAGGTCAAGCGCCGTGCCCGTCAATTTTGTCCAAGCGCTGCAGGGCAAAGTAGGTTATCAGCCCGGTGAGCAGTCCGGTCAGCACGCCGCTTATCAGAAATACCGGCAGCAGAGCGAACAATGCAATGTGCCCCAGGTAGATGGCAGCCACCGTCAGTTGCGTGCTCTGATGCGCCAGAGCCCCGGCGACGCTCAGCCCAACGGGACTGAAGGCCCTGGGAAGCAGGCGGTGCAGCAAAGCCATGGTGACAACACTTGCCAGGCTGGCCGATCCACCGATGACGAAGGCCGGACCTGCCAGACCGCCTCCCAGAAGCCCGCCGAGAGAGAGTTTCGCGAGGCTGACGGCCACGGCCGGCCCTGCGCCGAACAGCAACAGCGCCGCCAGTACTGCTGCATTGCTCAACCCCAGACGCATCCACGGCAATGGTCGCGGCAGAGACGCCTCCACCAGAAACAGTACCAGTGCGATGGCAGTGAGCAATGCCAGGCGGGTCAACCTGTGGCTGTACCGCATCTGCACGGTTACCGGGTGACGCCGTCGAGGATGCGGGGCGCGCCGCCCGTCAGACGCAGCACCGTCCGATTTGGCACGCATGCGGCGATGTCCCCGCTCTTGCGAAGCCATCCGCGGGCGACGCAGAACTGCCCGGAGCAAGGCGCCGACGCAATTCGAGCCTGGCCATCCCTTATCAGGATCACACTTGTGCCAAGAGGGCCGGTAACGACAAGCGTCTGTTCACCATCGAGGGCGACGTCGTGCAGGATCTGGCCGTCCACATCGACGAGGGCCCGCTGGGGCGCGGCCGCATTTGTGCCGCCAAAAGCCAGCATCACCGCCGCTGCAAGGGCTGCAACGATCAGTATGACGTCACCGATGGTCGGCGCCTCAGGCCACGGTCGTGACACGTTCCCGGCGATCAAGCTTGACACCTCTTGGTCACGTGCATAGACTGTCACGAAAGCGGACAAAAGACACGTATGTTGTTGTCGGATATGACGTAACCGCATCCCCACTCGACCGGACACAGCGACATGTACTGGTGGATCATCACTGTCTTATGCATCTGTGGGGCCCTGATGGTCCAGTATCTTTGCTCCAGCAAGATCCTGCGCATGAAGCAGGCCATCTCCATCAAGAATATGGCACTTCGGGATGTGCGCTCCGAGGGCGACCGGCTTGACGAGCAGGAGTTGGAGTTGAAGAGCAGTCAGACAAGTCTCACCCAGGGCATTCGTCGGCTGCGTCAGGATATTAAGTCCCTGGGGCCGCGACTGAAAGAGCAGGGCCTCGAAGTGCCGGAACCGGAGTTTCCGCTGAGCGAGCTCGAAGACGACGATCTGGCCGCCGCGTAGACCGTTGTTGAGGCCTTTGCTCCCCCTGACATGGCTGCGACTGGCACTGCCGGTCGTATTTCTCGGACTGCTGGCCCACACGGCCTGGGTGAAGTCCCCCACATGGGATGAACCAGGGTACCTTGGCCTGGGACCCTACCTGCTCGATCACGGCCGTTGGGATGTCCCCGGCGCCGGCTCGCACCCGCCCCTGGCCTACTACCTCCAGGGGCTGCCCTTTCTGCGCCCCGCATACAGCCTCGTCGAGGACTTCTGGTCCTACCCTGACCATACCCGTCCGGATCTGTCCTTCGTGCGTTCAGCTGACGTGGATCGTGGCAATGCGATCCTCATGGATCCGCGGTACGATGGCGAGATGCTGCTGTGGCTGTGCCGAATGACCTCCGTGTTCTCGGCGGCTGCTCTGCTTTTGTGCCTGTGGCGATGGGCCAGCGATCTGTACGGCGTCGTTGGGGCGACGGTCGCTCTTGGCACCGCTTGCCTGTCGCCCAATCTGCTGGCCCACGCATCCCTGGCCACAACCGACTTCGTACTGGCCGCCACGTACTTCTCCGCCTTCTATGGGTTGCGTTGCTTCCTTCTGCGCCCTGACATCCGGCGACTGCTGCTGGCTGGCGCTCTCGGCGGACTGGCGTTGGCCAGCAAACTCTCGGCGCTGGTCTGGCTGCCAACAACGGCGGTGCTGTTGGGCTGGACGGTGTGGCTCGCACCCTTTGAGACCCGCAGCATCTTTGAGCGCTGGGGCGGGCTCGGTATCAGGCCATGGCTTGGCGCTGCCCTGGCAGGGGCGGGACTCGTGCTGACGGCTGCGACCGTTGTGTGGACCGCCTATGGGTTTCGGGTGATACCGTACTGGACGGTCATCAGTTCGCAGCTTTGGGATCTGTCCTTCGGGCATGAGGCCTATCTCCTCGGCCAGTACTCTTCACAAGGCTGGTGGTACTACTTCCCCATTGCCTTCCTGGTCAAGACTCCCGTGCCGTCACTGATTCTCGGGCTGTGGGGCATCATCGCCCTGCTTCGTGATCGTGCGCGCCTTTGGGATCACGGTATGCTGCTGCTGCCACCTGCGGTTTTCTTTCTTGCCTTTGTCCTGTCACAGGGCAAAGCCATTGGCCTTCGCTATCTGTTGCCCGTTTACCCGTTTCTCTTCGTCGTCACCGGCGCCTCGATTCGGTGTTCATGGTCCAGTGCCCATCGCTGGCGCCGTCACGCCCTGCTCGGTCTCGGTGCGGCCTTGCTGCTGACGACGGCGCGTATTCACCCCGACCATCTGGCGTACTTCAATGAGGCCGCTGGTGGGCCCGACGGTGGGCACCGAGTCCTTGTCGATTCAAATCTCGACTGGGGGCAGGACCTCAAGGGGCTCAAAGCCTGGATGGATGAGCAGGGCGTCCCGCGAATCAAGCTGAGCTACTTCGGGTCCGTGGACCCGGCCCTGTACCATCTGAACTACGAATGGTTGCCGAGCTACCTGCTGCCTGATGAGGGCATCAAATCCATCGAACTGCCAACGACGGGATGGATCGCCGTATCGGTAACCAATCGAGTCGGTGTCTACATGGATATGTACGGACACGGCAAGGGTCTGTACGACTGGCTGAACCCCTATCAACCTGTCGCCCGCATCGGTCACACGATCTGGGTCTACCGGATCCCGCCAGCGACGCCCTAACCCCCTGTCCGGCTTGACCTAAGCTCTGCGTCGGGTCGTTTGATGGTGGCAGTGGGTTTTGTATATTGAGCACAATTGCGGAAACCATGAACGAACCCCTGCCTGCCAGCATCGTCGACGTCGCGCTCGACAACTCCCTGCCCGTGGAGGCCATCGCCAGCATCCACGCTGATGCATCGGCGCGTCCGGATCTCGATGCGCATCTCGAGGCCGCGCGAAATCACCTGCTGCTGCAGATGCTCCTGATCGAGGTCGCTTCCAGCAGCGAGTCCGCCGACTACGATCTCATCGCTCGGGCCTACCATTTTGCCCAGGTCGCCCACGACGGGCAGATCCGCAAGTCGGGAGAGCCCTTCCTGCAGCACAGCGTTGAGGTCGCGCGGATTCTCGCCCAGTTACGCCTCGATTCCACAACGGTCGCAGCGGGCCTGCTGCACGATGTTCTGGAAGACACGTCCGTTACTCTGGAGCGCATCGCCGCCGAATTCGGCCCCAAGATCGCCGGCCTCGTCGACGGCGTGACGAAGATCGAACGTTTCCAGTTTGAGAGTCGCGAGGCGCGGCAGGCCGAGACCTATCGCAAGATGCTGCTGTCCATGGTCGAGGACATCCGCGTGATCCTCGTGAAGTTCGCCGACCGCCTGCATAACATGCGTACTCTCGACGCTCTGGATGCAGATCAGCAGCAGCGCATCGCCCACGAGACCGTCGAGGTATACGCACCACTGGCACATCGACTCGGTGTGGCCCGGATTCGGTGGGAACTGGAAGACCGCGCGCTGAAATTCCTCGCACCCGACCAGTACTGCGAGATCCGTGACAAGGTTGCCATGCGCCGCGAAGAGCGGGAGGCCCTGATCGACGCCTTCAAGAACCCCCTGGCAGTGGAACTGGGCCGCAACGATATCAGCGCCGAAATCACGGGCCGCCCGAAGAATTTCTACAGCATCTACAACAAGATGCGGGCTCGTAAGAAGCCCTTTGAGGAAATCTTCGACCTGACAGCTGTGCGCATCATTGTTGGTACGGTCCGTGAGTGCTACCACACGCTGGGTCTGGTGCACACGTTGTACCGGCCGCATCCGGACCGTTTCAAGGACTACATCGCCACGCCAAAGACGAATATGTACCAATCCCTGCACACAACGGTCATTGGCCCGCGAGGCATGCCGGTGGAGGTGCAGATTCGCACATGGGACATGCACCACACAGCGGAAATCGGCATCGCCGCCCACTGGCGCTACAAGGGCGGAGCCGACGGGCGTGGTGACCTCGATCAGCAGATGGCCTGGCTGCGCCAGGTGCTGGACTGGCAGCGCGACTCCACCGACCCGGTGGAGTTCATGGAAAATCTGAAGATCGAACTGTTCCAGGATGAGATCTTCGTATTCACCCCCAAGGGGGATCTGCATCAGTTGCCCAAGTCGGCCTCGCCGATTGACTTCGCCTTCGCCATCCACACCGACATCGGCCTGCATTGCCTGACGGCGAAGGTAAACGGTCAGATCGTACCACTCAGTGCGGCCCTCGACAGTGGCGATACGGTGACCATCATCACGTCACCACACCAGAAGCCGAGTCAGACCTGGCTTGAACTGGTAAAGACGGCCAAGGCGCGACAGGCGATCCGTCGCTGGCTGAAGGAGGAGCGCTTCGCGCAAAGCGTCCGTCTCGGCCAGGAAATCCTCGAGCGTGAGCTCAAGCGCTACCGCCATCGCCTGGGACCGGATGCGCTCACCGGGCTGGCAACCGAGTTGGAGTTGGCCGACCTTGAGCACCTCTACGCTGGCATCGGCTCCGGCGATCTATCGGTCAGTCGCATCATCAATCGCCTTATGCCGGATCAGCCGAAGCGTCGCACCCCCCCCCTGCTGCGCGATCGCCGCGGCATTCGCATTCAGGGAATGCACGATATGATGATTCAGTTCGGCAAATGCTGTTCACCCATACCGGGGGACTCGATCATAGGCCTGATCACGCGTGGGCGTGGCCTGTCCGTGCACCGAACGGATTGCCCCAATATCGGCGATCTGTCCGAAGATCCGGAGCGTATGACAGCCGTCGCATGGGATCTGGAGGAGGAACAGTCCTTCACCATCCGTCTGAGAGTCTCCGGCAATGACCGCAAATTCTTCCTCTCAGATGTTACCCGCATCATCTCCGACACCGGGGCCAACATCGTCGGGTGCACGACTCGCACCGCCGCCCATCTCGTCGAGGAGACCTTCTGGATCGACGTGGTCAACACGCGACAACTGCACGGGTTGGTGAAGAAACTTGAGGGGGTAGAGGGCGTGACGGTCGTACAGCGCGTGGATGAATCAGTAACCGACGCGTTGCCGTAGGGGCCTGCGAAGGGCGATCCCGTGATCTCGGCGTGTCAGTCGTTGTAGCCGAGAGCCTCCCGCACCTTGTGCAGCACCCCGGCCTCGTCAGGATTCGTCACTTCTCCGCCACCATATGGTCCGCTGAGGGCTTCCTCGGCCCATCCATGGACGATCTGTATCTGCAGACGGCTCAACGACGGCACCCTACTGTCTTCGAGCGCCCGACGCAGCTTGCGCAGAACACGATCCTCATCCGGGAAGAACGCGCCCGTCTCGCGCCAGCCGAGGATCAACCGGAGTTCACGCGCCGTGAGCGTCAGAAGCACAGCAGATTCCTCCAGCATCGGGCCTGTCCCATCGTTGACATCAAACGAGCCGGTCAGGTATGTTCGAAGCTCTTGCGCTGACACCGATCCGGGGACCCACGCACCATGGCCAGACCGCCTTCATTTCTGCCTCACATAGCACGCATGACAGGTTATCTGCCTGGCGAGCAGCCGCGTGACGCCCGTACGATCAAACTGAACACGAACGAGAATCCGTATCCTGCTTCGCCACTGGTCATGGCGCGGATCCGCGGCGCAACGGGAGATCACCTGCGCCGTTACCCGGACGCAGGGGCAACAGGGATACGCCGGCGACTGTCCACGCTCTTCGATCTCCCTGTTGAGCAGTTCGTCATCGGCAATGGCTCCGATGAGTTGCTCAATGTGGCGGTGCGCTGCTTTGCAGGACCCGGAGACCTGGTCGCCTATGCCACGCCCAGCTACCCCTACTACGCCAAGCTCATCGACCTGCAGGCGGCACGCGCCGTCACCATCGAATTCGATGATGCTTTCCGGCTCCCTGCAGAACTGGCACGGACAGGTGCCGTCATGACCTTCGTGCCCAGCCCAAACTCACCTTCGGGAACTGCCATGTCCAGCACGGCACTTGCCGAGTTGGCGGGAAAAATCTCCGGGATCCTCGTAATCGATGAGGCCTACGTCGATTTTGCCACTGAGGGCGCTCTGGATCTGGTGCGACGGCATGACAATGTCATCGTCATGCGCACACTGTCAAAGTCGTTCTCTCTGGCAGGCATGCGCATCGGTTTCTGCGTTGCCGCACCCGAGGTGATCGCCGGGCTGTGGAAGGTGAAGGAACACTACAACATCAATTCGCTGAGCCAGGTTGCGGCTGAAGCCGCCCTCGACGACATCGACTGGATGCGAACCAACGCCGCACGGATCATCGCCACCCGCGAACGTCTGACGGAGGCTTTGCGCCTGTTGGGCTTTCGCGTCTGGGATTCGGCGGCCAACTTTGTCCTCTGCCGCGTCGCCAGCGGCATCGATGCTGGCAGCATGTACAGTGGCTTGCGGGACCGCGGCATTCTCGTCCGCTACTTCCCCGACAACCCACGATTGCTGGATTGCCTGCGGATCTCGATCGGCACCGAAAGTGATACAGACCGTCTTCTGGACGAAATCAGCAGCTTGCTGACATAGGCTGCCGCCACTCCTGGCTGCCGCGCAGTTCCCGCCAGTTCGTTAACGCCGCCCGGCGTCCCGCATCCGCTTCAGCACATTGACCTCCGCCACACCAAGACCGACCTGGCGCGCGATGTCGTTCGGTGGTACTCCCTGTTCGAGAAGATCTCGAGCTCGACGGTACGCCTCGCGGCTGCGATCGGTGAGTTCCTCCCATTGACGATCGGCGCGAGCGAGGGGGGTATCGACGCGACGGCGAACCACCGGAACTCCGGCACCAGGACCACCATCGGCGGCCACAGGTGGCCGTCCTTGCCCGCCTGTTGCAGCCGCTGATGCCGGCGTCCCTGACGCGAACGGGCGCGACGGGGCAGGTGCCGGCTCGGGGCGCGGGGCCGAACGGGTGATCGCATCGACTGCCGGCGACGGCCGTTCCAGGCTCTTGCAGGCATTTGTCAATCGATCGCAGATCCGGGCCAGCGCCTGCTGCTGTTCTTCAAGGCCGTCGAGGCGTTGGTCCATCCCCTTCTGTTGCTCTTTGAGCCAGGCTCGGAACCAGAATGCCAGGCCCGCCGCCAGGCACAGGAAAAGTGCATCGACGAACACAACCTGCAGACTCGCGCCGATCGTTGGGCTCATGACTCACTCGGGCTGGGCGGAACGGCCTCGACTACGGGGACGGGCAAGCGAAGGATGAAACAGGCCCCCTCGCCTGTCTCACTTTCGACGGTTATCGTGCCGCCGTGGTTTTCAATGATGCGATAACTGACCGCCAGGCCAAGCCCCGTACCACCCTTGTCGGCGCGAGTCGTGAAGAAGGGCTCGAATATTCGATCCATGTGTTCAGCAGGAATTCCCGGACCGTCATCCTGGAAACGAATCTCGAGCCAGTCACCCTCGCGTCGGGCAGTGACAGCGAGGTGTCCACCCCCACCGGCCATGGCGTTCTCGGCATTCAGCAGCAGATTGATGAACACCTGTTCGAGTTCCCCCACGTTACCGAACACGTCGGGCAAGCCGTCCTCCATGCAGATGTCAATGCTGATCATCTGCTGATCCAACTGGTGTTTCGTCAGGGCGCAGGCCTGGTGGAAGGCCGTGGCGACACCAAAGGGCTGCCCCGCTGCCTCGATCGTGTTGTGGCTGGCGAAACCGAGCAGGGCACGGATGATGCGGGAGATCCGCTTGACGTTGTTTTCAATCAGGGCCAACCCGTCCATCAACTTCGGGTTGTCTTCCCCCGAGCGCGTTTGCTGGGCCACCATGAGCTGCACCCGACTCAGAATGATCTGCAACGGGTTGTTCACTTCGTGGGCAACCCCGCCGGCGAGTTCGCCGATCGCTGCCTGCTTGGCTGAAAGCAGCAACTGCCGTTGCTGTTGCTTGAGACGGCTGTTGGCCGTTTCTACATCGGTGTAGAGGCGGGAGGTCTCCATCGCCGCCGCAGCCTGATTGGCCAGCACGCCGAGCATGTCGATCTCACTCTGTAATCGTCCTTGGCTTTGGTGCAGTGCAGAGCGTAGACGCCGATCTTCTTGCCCCCCACCCGCAAGGGCACAAAGACGAATGTATGGCCCTCCGAACTCTCAAGATCATCGATGACGACGGGGCGCCCTTCGCGCAGAACCCAGTCGACGATGCCGTCCTCCCACTGAATGCGCACTCGCCCCTGCAGCATTTCCCCGGCACCACGCAGCGCGATCGGCTCAAGCCGGGCGCCCTCCCCTTCCAGGGAGAAGACCGCGCCATCGTAGGCGACGACCCTGGCAGACAGGCTCATCAGTTGCGCCAGGATATCCTCAACGTCAAAACTGGTGCTGATGGCTTCGGACAGTTCGTGGAGATTGAGCACTTCATCCATCGACGCCCGTAGCTGAGCGTATTGGAGATGACCGCTGGTGAGGCGTTCCTGCAACTGTCCGTTCGTCTCTTCAAGGGCACTGACGCGAACCTGTAATTCCTTCTCGGATTCCGTCAGTGAATCGATGTGCAACCCAAGCTCCCATGCGGCATCCGCATCGAGGGCCGCGATCCGCTGCAGCAGTTCACGTGCCCTTGTCGGCCCCGAGGAATCCCCCCCTGGATCGCCGGCATCCCCCAGGTCGGGATTCCGTTCGGGACTGGAAGTGGTCACCACGAGGTCACGACCCGCCCCTGGCAGGCGTCAGTGCAGGTGCACCCTCTGTTGCGGCGCCACCGTCGTCGCCGTCACCGCCGCGTGCGATGTTGGTGAAGGCTTCCGCCCTTTCCATCTCTTGCTGCAATTCGTCGCCGTAGCTGAAGATGCGTTTCAGGGCGGCGACAGGTTCCTCGTGAATCCCAAAGGCACGCAATGCCGCCGGATCGAGATGGGGCAGCCTGTCGCCCCCGCCATCACCGATCTTCTCCCGTCGGCAGAGAAAGTCTGACAGATGAATCAGGGAGGGCAACTCGGCGGGCCCGGAGATCCGGCCCGGCGCATGGTGCATGGCAATGGATTGTTCAAGCTGATCCGGCAGATTCCAGCGTTCCGCCAGCCAGCTGCCGACCTCTGCGTGGGTTACCCCGAGAATTCTTTCCTCTGCATGGCCAATGTAGAGGTCCTCCTCACGCATGACCTGGAGGACCTCGGCAAATTCGGCCGGGAAATACTGGCTGAGAATGAGGCGACCAATGTCATGCAGGATGCCGGCTGCGAAGGCTTCGCCCGGCACGCGATAGCGGAGCTTGCCGGCCAGCAGACGCGCGGCCACGCCGCAGGCGATCGAGTGCTCCCAGAACTTCTGCCGATCGAAGTCATCCGCATGGCCGGCAACGCTGGCACCGGAGAATCGTTCCAGGACGGATACACTGAGGCCAAGGTTCTTCACGGTCTCAAAGCCGAGAACAACAACAGCCAGATCCACCGTGGCTATTTCGCGCGGAAAACCGTAGAAGGCAGAGTTAGCCAGCTTCAGGATTTTCGCTGTTAGTGCCTGACCTGTTGCGATCAACTGCGACACATTGCGTGCCGAGGTCTTTGGGTTATCGATCAGACTGATAAGCTGGGTAATCACCGTGGGCAGCGTCGGCAGGCCGATGATGCTCTGGGTGATACGCTTCAGCCGCTGTCGCTTCTGCTCATCCAAGCTGGCGTCCGATATTGGTAAGGCGGAGAGAGGACGGGATCCTCGACGCGGATGGATCTTCTCACAAAGCAGGCACAGGCGTCCCGGACGCCGGCCCCCGAAGGTGCATCTTCAGGACATGAACCGCTTGCGCAGCTTCACCCGCAGACTGAGGACGGCCTTGGTGTGCAACTGTGAGACACGGGACTCTGAGAGTTCGAGCACCTGACCAATCTCTTTCAACGTCAACTCTTCATAGTAGTAGAGTGCGACGACGAGACGTTCCTGCTCGGTGAGCTGGCCGAGGGAGTCGGCCAGCAGATTGCGCAATTCTTCAGCTTCCAACCGCGTCAGCGCCGTCGTGCTCTCCTGGGATTTCAGCGTGTCCACGAGAGGCACCTGCTTGTCGTCATCGTCGCCGTGGGTCACGTCATCGAGGGACAACAGCGAGGTGGAACTGACGTCATCGATCATCGTGTAGTATTCGGCAAGCTCTACGCCCAGACCCGCCGCCAACTCCACCTCCGTCGGGCTGCGGCCCAACTGACCCTCAAGTTTCGAGATGGTCCGCTCGATCTCGCGTGAACGAGCGCGCGTCGACCGCGGAACCCAGTCCATGCCGCGCAACTCGTCGAGAATCGATCCACGAACGCGCAACGAGGCATAGGTCTCGAACTTGACGTTCTTCTCGGTGTCGAAGTTGTGGTAGGCCTCTATGAGGCCGACGACACCCGCGTTGATGAGGTCATCCATCTCCACCGAACGAGGCAGACCAATGGCAAGTCGCCCGGCGATGTATTTGACCAGCGGCAGATAGTCCTCCAGCGGCCCCTTTTCACCCTTGCCTGGGCCAGTGGAGGCAGCCGCCTGCTTCTCGTACTGCCGGCTGGCAACGTGGGACGGGGTGTTCTTCGCGGTCATTGGATGGCCCAGGCCTCTTGGAGGGACTCGCGTCGATTTTGAGGCGATTGCTCAGCCAGGGAACGTAACGTTCCCTGGAGAAAAGCGCTCTCAGTAGTCCGTTGCAGGGGTGCTGATCTCTCGGTAAGCTGGGTGGCAATCTCTGCGAACGCCGCCGCCGCCGGGGAGGACGGAAATGCCAGGAAGAAAGGAGTCTGGCTCTTGGCCGCTGCGCAAACATCACGGGTGAAAGGAATATAGCCCAGATTGTCAATTTCCGCCCCGAGGAACGCCATGGCAAGATCTGCCAATCCTGCATGGACTTCGGCGGCCTCTGCTGTTCTTCGACCCAAAACACGTAACATGCTGTAGCACAGGGAGTTACAAAGGAGAAACAGAGTTCGAAGGGGCCCGCCTGGGAGGCGTGGCCCGGAACTTAGTCCCGAGAGAACGGACGCAGGGGAAACAATTGCCCGCGAACGGTTGGGACGAAAGAAACCTTCAGTTGATGCGCGCCGAGATCCTCGGGGTCCGTCCCCCACGCTGGTGCATGCTGGCGAGCATATCGCCGAGTAGACCGGTGGAGAAGAACTGGATGCCAACGATGATGAGCAGGACGGCGAGCATCAGCAGCGGATGCCGATTCTGGATCGTGCCCGTCTGGGCCCACAGATAGGTGATGTAGCCGCCGATGGCGCTGCCAGCCAGCGTGCTCAGCAGACCAAGGCTGCCGAAGACATGCATCGGCGTCGTCATGAAGCGCACGATGAAGGTGACCGAGAGCAGGTCAAGGAACCCGTTGAGCAGTCGTCTGGCACCGAACTTGGAAACGCCAAACTGGCGTGCGTGGTGGGTCACGGGGATTTCCGTAACCCGGTATCCGGCCCAGTGAGCGATGGCCGGAAGGAATCGGTACAGTTCTCCATACAGATAGGGTAGCGCATCCTCGGCGACCTCTCGCCGGTACACCTTCAGGCCGCAGTTGAAATCGTGCAGGCGGATCCCGGAGACCATCGACGTCACCAGATTGAAGACCTTCGATGGGGCCGTCTTGGAGATCGGGTCGTGACGTTTCTTCTTCCACCCCGAGACAAGGTCATTCTCCTGAGACAACGCCGCCAGCAGGTTCGGTATCTCGGCGGGATCATCCTGCAGGTCGGCATCCATCGTCAGGATCAGTTCACCGCGAGCCGCACGGAACCCGGTCGCCAGCGCCGCCGCCTTGTGATTGTTGCGCCGGAAGCGGACCGCGCGCAGCCACTGATACTGCCCGGCCAGTTGCTCGATGACGGCGTATGAACCATCTGTGCTGCCATCATCGATGAAGATCACTTCCGCAGACCGCCCGAGATCTTGCAGAACGGCGTCGATTCTTGCACACAGAGGGGGCAGACTCTCCTCCTCATTGAACAGAGGGATGACGATGGACAGGTACATCTCGTCCACTGCCCCGTCAGGTGAGCTGCCTGGCTCGGTCATGGTCCCTCTCCGCGTGGTGTGCCAACATGGTATGGCATAGAGGCCTTTGTGCCGGTCATTCGATTGAGGGTTTCAGGTTGTGGGTCTCAATTCGTCGGACAAGGTCCTGCCACGTCTTGTTCTCGGGATCCAGGCGAACTGCTGCCTGGGCCGCTTCGAGGGCCTCGGAAAATCGCCGCTGCGCCATTAGCGCCAGCCCCAGATTGTAGGACCACTGGACCCTGTCAGGCTCAAGTGCCAGTGCCTGCCGCAGATGCTTCTCGCCGGCAACACTGTCCCCCGCCTTGACCTGCAGAGCCCCCAGATTGCCGACGATGGTCGCGTCACCCGGCGCGGTCCGTAGCGCCTCTGCCAGCACGGCGAGAGCCGAATCGAGGTGCCCCGCCCTGTCGTGGTCCAGCGCCAGAGAAACCAGCAGAAGTGGATCACCACGCAGAGAGATTGCCTGCCGTCTGACGGGGACCGCCGCCGCAGGCTGTCCGGATTGCCGCAAAGCATCTGCGAGAAGACTGTAGTTGTCCGCAGTGAGCGCGTCGATGGCGATTGCATGTCGCAATGGCGCGATGGCCTGGCCACCCTGTCCCTTCGCCAGCAGCGCCGTCGCCAGCAGGCGAATCGCACCGGGGTTGTCGTCGTTCAGTTCCAGGCTGCGCGTCAGTGCCTGGGCTGCTTCGTCGTAGCGTTTCATCTGCAGCGCCATTTGCCCCAGCCAGTGATGATAGGATGACTCGTAACCGCGCCATTCCACGGCCCGCCGCAAGGCGTCGATGGCACGATTTCCGTGGCCATTGGCCAGATGCTGCTGACTCTGCAGAAAATAGACATCCCCCCACAGCATGCACAGTCCGTGGTACGATCCGGCTGCCGCGAGCATGGCCGTGCCACCAACCAGCGCTGCTCGACGCCATGGACCGGAGAACGCCCATGGCCTTTGGCTGTCAGCGCTCCGGGCTGCACATGCGGCAACGAGCCCGCACAGAATCCACACATGCGTGCCGGACACGGGATCACGCAGATTGAAGCTGAAAAGGCTGTGAACCGTCGCCGCTGCGAGTCCACCGAGACATCCCAGAGCGATGGATCGATCCAGGCCCGCCGGCCCATCCCGGCCATTGTGCCCGATGCGCCACGCCATGTGCAGGCTTGCACCCAGCATCCACACCAAAGCGACGGCACCGAAAAAACCAATGTCGGCCCAGGTCTCCAGGAACTCGTTGTGAGCGTGGGATGGTTCGTTGGTGCGAGTGCCCATCAGCTTGCGCCATTCGCGCTGTCCCGTGGTCGTGCGATTGGCGGCCAGCACGTAGCCTAAGTGACCGGGGCCGACGCCCAGCCAGGGATGGGCGCGAATGACCCTCACACTATCACGCCAGATCAGCAAGCGCATGGTACGGGAGAAGTTGGCGCCATCGAATGTGCTCAGAGCACGGGACCACGACGCATCGACGAGTTCCTCCACGACATCAGCCGCACTACGCTCATGGGCAACCGGCAGGGACTGCAGTACAAAGCTGGCGACCGGACTCAGGAGCCCGATGATGAGTACGGCGAGCAGGAGACGCCGGATCCAGTTCCGTGGCCGCGGCACGGCCCAGAACATGGCCAACAGGCCGACGGCGACGCCAAGCCAGCCGCCCCGGCTGCCTGCAAGAATGAGCAGCCCAGAGCTCAGGGCCAGAGCCACGCCAGCGATGCTGCGCGTGACCCGGGTCCAGCCCCCGCAGACGACCACCGCCAGGGAGAGCGGCAGAACGACCTCGAGGTAGTGGGCCACGAAGTTGGTGTTCCCGAGAGAGGACAGGGGTTCACCGCTGCGGTTGGCCGGCAGTGACATGAGGTCGAAGCCAACGACCTGCAGAAGACCGATGGCACTGACGACGGCGGCAAGGCAAAGCACGCCCAGTACCAGCCGGCGCGCGCGCTCAACCTCGCGACACAGGTCGGCAACGACAAAGAACAGCGCCAGCCACTGAGCCCATTTGAGCCAGGTTTCCCACGCAAGCATCGGATTGCGGGCTCTGACACCGGCAACGGCGGCGATGACGAGAAAGACAAGAAACGGCACGAACTGAGATGCGTTAGGGCGTGTGACGCGTCCCTCGACGGCGCGTGCGAGCCCCCACAACAGCACGGTGACGCCGCTGAAGATGTGTACCAGTGCCGTCTTGCCGAGGAGATTGTCTGCCAATAGCGGCGTGTAGAGGAGCGTGACGCTTGCGATTGTTGCCACAATACTGACTTCGACGGCAGCAAGGAGGGCCGACGATGGGCGGATCTGCGGATCAGGAACCGTCATTGGTGGCTTGCCCGCCTTCCTGTGAGGGCGGTGAGGACCAGACCGAGGGAACCGGCGACGACATTCAAGCCGGCGTCCTTCAGTTCAAAAAACCGCTGGGGAAGTAGCCATTGGATGGTCTCATCACCAAAGCCGATGATGGCTGTCAGGCCAAGAGCCGAAGCGTAGGCCACCGGGACCTTGAGGTGCAGGCACAGGGCACGGAACAGAACGACAGCCATCACGCCATACTCGAGAAGGTGCAGACGCTCGGCGGGATACTGTCCGAAGGCGGCCAACAACCAGACGTAGGCAGCGAGGACCAGTGTCAGGATCAGCAGACGCCAGGGCGCATTCTCGGCCATGGCCCGTCGCCCAGCCTTGACTGCCAGCCACAGCGCCGCGGCGGCGACGGGAATCGTGCCAAGGTGGGCGATACCGGGGCCAATGTGTTCACGAAGGCGTCCCCATACATCCGGAAAAACCGGAACAGTGGCATAGACGATGGCAACGTAGGCAATCACCAGCCCCCAGGCCCGGACCCGTGTTGCCTCGAAGCGCTGCAGTCGTGGCCAGACGAGGGCACCAGCAATGGCCAGCAACAAGGCCCACGCCGTTGCATCGGCGGCGGGGATCTGCGCCAGCAACATACCGAGATCCACAACACCCAGAAGCAGTCCTCGCGCCAGAGCCAGCAGTTCGTCCATCGTCTGCCGGGCGGTAACCGTGAGGACGAAAAGGCTTGGTGACAGGGAGAAACCGACGGCATCCGATGCCTCCAGGTTGAAGGTTACCCAGTCGCTGGCCGCATCGGGCCGTCCTTGTGGATAGACCCGGAAACGCCACGGATTGTAGAGTACCAGAGAGTTCCAGAAATCTGCATGAAAGGGCCCGTAGGATGGTGTATTCGACTCTACCTCCAGCAGGCCATCGAGATGGTAGGCGCCGAGGCCGATCTCATATTCCACAGTGTAGTGGCGGGAATCACCATCCCACTGCAACTGAATCGTCTGCCCGGCACCGATGTACTGAAGGGTATCACCCGAAGCAGGAAAGAGCACTGTCACGCGATCCTGCCGTTGGGACGACGTGGCAACGGCGTTCGTCCGTGCTGTGTCTGCGCCAGCCTCACGGATTTTTGGGTGGGTCGCCGCCCACGTCGTCAGCAGTTGCAGCAGACTGTCAGCGATCTGCGGATTGGCTTGGGACACCTCGTCATCCTCCGCCGGATCCAGGGCGATGTCGTAGAGCTCGATGGCGTCTCCCGGAGTGTGCCAGATGAGTTTCCAGCGCTCCGTACGCAGTGCGCGGGTGCGGGAAGCGTACTGGGCCAGATCCGCTGTGTATCCCCCTCCGGACGTTTCCAGGAACAGGGGTCGGGGCGGCAGCGTGCCTCCTGCGAACAGCGGCCGCAGCGATCGTCCCTGAACCCCCTCGGGGATCGGTGCACGTGCCAACTCCAGAAGGGTCGGCATCACGTCAATGGCCTGCACGAGGGCCTCTTCGAGGACCAGACCCTTCGGCAGACGGCCGGGCGCCCAGAAAATCAGTGGTATGCGCGTGATCTCTTCCGACAGGCTGCCTTCCTTGAACGTTGATACGTGACCGATCAACCCATGTTCGAGCAACTCTTCGCCGTGGTCGGCGGAGACGACGATGATCGTATTGTCCTCCAGTCCCTGTTCCCGGAGAACCCGTCGCAAGCGGCCAAAGATGTGATCGTCCAGACGGCGGACCTCCCCGTCATAGAGGGCGTCGACCCAACGCTTGTCCCATGGGGCGAAGTCGAGCGTGCCCCGCGGCACCATCACGTCGCGCTGCACGATTGCCATTTTTTCGTCCGCCACGAAACGACGTACCCATGACATCGGATTCCATCGGGGGCCGAAGGCATTTTCGGCAAAAAGCTCCTCGTATTCCTCTCCCGGCGCATAGGGCTGGTGCAAATCCCGGTAGTGATAGTACAGGAAGAAGGGGCGATCACTGGCGGCGGCTTCCTCCTCCAGCCAGCGGAAGAGAATCTCGTCACCGTCGTGCAGGTACTGAGTCCGTCGCGCCCACGGCTCCAACCCCAGGTTCTGGAAATTCGGGATGTCGGTAAGAAAGAAGATGTCCGGCGCCCGATAGCCGACCTCTCGCAGGGCTTCGGCGAGAGTGATCACGGAGGGATTCATGCTGCGACCACGGATGTCCACACCATGGGATGGAGCGTACAGCGATGTCTGAATGGAGATGAGGCCCGGCGCCGTCCAGCCGGACGTCGTGAAGGCCTTCTTGAAGAAGACACCGGAGGCGCTCAGGCTGTCCAGATTCGGCGTGGTTGCGTAGGGATAGCCGTCATAACCTATATGGTCTGCACGGAAGGTGTCGACGGTTATCAGCAGGATGTTGGGGCGGGTCTCGGACCGCACCGCAGAAACACTGACAATGAGGAGAAAGCAGGTGACCAGCATTCTACACATGCGGCCGGCCCTCCTTCCACCACAGTCCGGCGAGCAGCACCAGTACGCCGACAGCCACACATATCACAGCCGGTGGATGGGCGCCATCGGCACCGGATACCGCAGCCGCGACGAACAATCCGGTAACCACAACGGCGGCGCCATCGACCTGCAGGTGGCTCCAGCCTGCCTGGACAAGCCGCTGATAGAGGTGCTCCCTGTGGGCGCGCAACACGTTGTCACCACGTTGAAAGCGGCGAATGACGGTGTAGGTTGTATCCGCGAAGTAGAGGGTCAGAGGCATTGCCGCCAGCCATAACGAGACGCCCTCCCCGACAACAGCCAGGACCATCACACCCACCATGAATCCCAGACTCAGAGAACCGACATCACCCATGAAGACGCGCGCCGGCGGCAGGTTAAACAGCAGGAATCCCAGGCACGCCGCCATCACGACCGGTGGCAGTTGTCCGAGGGGGGCATCCATTGGCAGCAGCAGCGCCAGGCCCACACACATCGCGATCGTCTGCGACCCCGTGAAGCCATCGATACCATCCATGAAATTGAACACGTTCATCACCCACAAGAGCCAGATGACGGAAATTGCGGCCGTCAGCACTCCGGGTGCGAGAACCATCTCTGTTGTCAACTGGATCGGTGCCGCCGGGGCCCAGATGACCCAACTGGATGCAGCGGCAAGCTGCAGAACAAGCTTGCCGCCAACGGCCAGCGGCCGACCAATGTTGTCGGCGACGGCTATCAGCAGTACTGCCAGCACCAGAAGCAGCCCGCTGCGTTGGGCCCACGGCAAAGAGATCATGAGCGCGCCGGCAAAAATGCCGATGTTGATGGCGATGCCTCCCATGGTTGGCGTCGGCATCACGTGGGCGCTTCGTTCGTTGGGTACGTCCACCACACCCCAGCGTTTCGATCCCCACAGCACCCCCATTGTGGCAACTGCAGTGACGCCGAAAACGAGCCCCGGGATCATGAGACGGGCGATCATGCTCTGATCTCCTCCGGGTCACCATAAATCTGTCGCATCGCTGCCGCGAAGGTCAGGGGCGCAAAATGCAGATCCCGTCGAGCCGGCTCGATGTCATACACCTTGTCTTCCAGCATGCGCCATACCTGTTCGGCCTCAATGGGCAACCGGAGCCCTGTTGCTTCAAGGGCTGACAGGAATCGCGCGGCGACAGCTGCCGGCACGGGCCATTGCCGGGGCCGCTGGCCGACGACATCTCCCACAGCATGTATGAGGGCATCCCAGGTCAGCGGCATGGCGCCAGCGATGGCATACGTCTGCCCCCTGGCAGCGGGCGCCTCGACACAAGCGAGGATCGCCTCAACAACATCGCCCACATAGACGGGCTGATGCAGGCAGTGTCGACCCATCGTGGGGATCCAGTTGCCTTGCCGAACCCGACTGACAAGGCGACTGATGTTGCGGTCATCGCCATCACCGAAGATCATCGATGGCCGCAGAATCGTCCACGGTACTCTGGCACCAGCCACTGCGGTCTCGCCGCTCAGGACCTGCGCAACCGTAGGCGACGCGACGCGTGACAGCGCCCTCAGTGAGCTGACGATAACGACGTGAGCGACATCCGCTGGAACGTGCGGCATGAGATTGCCGGTGAACCGGACGTGGGCCAGGTGATAGATGCGGCTCACACCCTCGAGCGCCGGACGGAGCGTTGCTGGATCGTCGAGGTCACCGCGGAGGATCTCGATGCCCTCCGGCAGCGACTCGACATGACTGTCCGGGCGCACCAGGACCCGGACACTGTGCCCGGAATGAACCAGGCGATGCACCAGGCGTCGGCCGGTGTATCCAGTCGCGCCCGTCACAAGCGCTGGCGGTTTCGCCGTCGACATGGGTCAGAGGCCCTGCAACCAGGGGCGCACGGCCTGGCTTCCCAACCGGGATCGGGCCTGCAGGACACGGCGTCTGCGCCAGGTGCCAGGGAACAGCCGGATCACATCGATGATACCACCCAGGAGGTACGGTACTCGCCAGGGCTGCCGCAGGCACAGGAAAGGCCACAGGGCCAGATCGGTCAGCAGCAGGGCGGCCCCCATCTCGACGAGGAGGCCGGGCGGGGCATTTTTCAGCAGCGTCAGGTAGCGATTCTTCAATGCGTGGCGCTGGAAGACCGCCGGCTTCTCAAGAAAGCGGAGGGCCCCGCCGAGTGAGCCTGAGCCAACGTGATGCGCTCGGGCCTCCGGCGCGTAGCGCACGGTCCAGCCCATGGAGCGCAGGCGCCAGGCCAGATCGATGTCTTCGCCGTAGCTGAAATAGCGAGGATCATAGAATTCGGCGGAAGCTTCGGCAGCGTCGACCAGTGCGGCGCGGCGGAACAGCACGGCTGCTCCACTGGCCCCGAAGACTTCGCGCTCCGGTCCGGCCGAGTCCTCCGGACGCATGCGCAACTGTCGCCGCAGGCGGAAGCCGCCGCCGATGGTCCGCTCCGTCGCTTGCTCGTAGAAACAGCCCGTCACCGCCGCTGCCTCGGCATGGGTGTCAAGCACGCGGATCGCCGCCTCGACAAATCCGGGGTCGAGGTAGACGTCGGTATTCAGCACCAGGACATAGGGTGTATCGGTTGCAGCGATCGCCCGATTGTAGCCATGGCAATAGCCCTCGTTCTGTGGGTTGCGCAGAAGCGTCAGTCCTTTGCCATACGCCGCCAACCACTCGACGGAACCATCCGTCGAACCATTGTCAACAATGACAATCTCGCCGAGGGGGCGTGTCTGCCCTTCAAGTGCTGCAAGGCAGGTTGGCAGATAGGCGCCACCGTTCCAGTTCGCCAGGGCGGCGGCAACGGCAGTCGTCACGAAGCTCAGCCGTCGGTGGCGACAGCGACGCTCTCAAGCTTGCGCGACGTCACCCAGGTGGTAATGTCGGCCTGCAACCGACGGTACTCGTCGAGCACCGTGGGCATTTTGCTGCGTTCCAACCGGGACAGGCACTGCAGGTAGTGGCGCTTGGCGACAAGGAACTCGTCGTCAGCTTCGGCGATGCGCCCTGCCGCTGCCAGGGCTTTTGCGTTCTTCCACGCGACCCGCGCCATCTGCCAGAGGTTGTACCGCTGGATACGATTGGCCTCACGCATGACGCGCAGCGCCTCGCCCGACTTGCTTCGCTGGTAGACCATGGCCAGCGCCTTGAAACCAAGATCGGCATAGTCCTGCATCAACCCGCGGAAGGCCTTTTCGGCGAGCGCCGCGTCGATATAGATCTTGCCGAGGGAAAGCAGTTGCTCGTTGACGGCATTGCTCCAGCGCGTCATCTGCACGGTTGCCGGCCTGGCGCTGTTGCTGTGCCCCTGATAGTGCTCGCGGGCATTGGACATGACCTCCAGCAGACGTGTCTGCCGATCGACGATGGAAGCCTCGTGCAACCGTATCTGCTGGCGCATGTACTGGCGTGGATCACCGCCGCCCTTCGCAGCCATGTTGCTCAACACTTCGTAGAGCTTGAGATGCTCTTTGAAGTAGGTGGTCCTCACCTCATCATCGAGGCTGCCCAGTTCCTCGGGGACAACGACATCCTGTGCCTTCTTGCGTGTCTCCTTGGCCATCACATCGCGGATTTCCTTGCGACTCTCTTCCCACGATTTGGCGATAGCCATCGCCAGCAGGCCAGGGGCCTCCCCCAGCAGCTTCGGCTCCTGAGGATCCGTGCTGTAGATGAATTCGCGGGCCTCAAAGACATAGTACAGTGGATTGCGTGACAGAACGCTGCCGGACTTCTCCTTGCGGGAGACATAGCTGGCGCTGAAGACCTGACCGCGGGAGATGACCTCTTTCCAGAACGCAGCGAGCGAATCAGGGCCGGTTATGTACTGGCACATCTCCTGGAGCCACGCTTCATCTATGGCTTCCGGCGTCGTCTCGATCTGGGCAAGGAGGATCTTGATGATATCCTCTTCATCCTGAGCTTTGACCTCATCGGGGGACAGCTCGTCCTTCGCCGCCGGGCGCGGTTTTTCTGGCAGGCGGCGTGGCAGGGGCGCCACCACTGACACAGGAGGCGATGCAGGCACGGGTGGTGGCGTCAGAAAGACCATCGCGGCGCCGGCGGCGGCGACGGCGATCAGCAGTCCACCGATGTATAGAGGAAGTGACTTCACCAGGCCCTTCGCCTCTTCAGATTCGTCGTATCTTTATATTTCATTCGAAGTTACCACATATCCACCAAGGTCGCCACAGGCCCGGAGAGCTGCATTTGATTCCCTTGTCTGCCAATGCTCACGTGCATGTAATCGCCGTCTGTGGGACGGCGATGGGGTCTCTGGCCGGCATGCTGCGCCAACGCGGGTATCGCGTTACCGGCTCAGACACCCACATCTATCCCCCCATGAGCGACTTCCTTCGTGATGAGGGGATCGCCGTCCTTTCCGGGTTCTGCGCCGAACACATACGGCCCGCGCCGGATCTCGTCATCGTCGGCAATGCAGTTTCCCGAGGCAATCCTGAACTCGAAGCGGTTCTCGACGCCGGCATTCCCTATGCCCACTTCCCCGAAACTCTGCACGATCTGTTCCTGTCCGGCAAGCGCTCCCTTGTTGTCAGTGGCACCCATGGAAAGACGACAACGACCGCTCTGGTCGCGCACTTGCTGCGTCGTGGCGGCACCGATCCTTCGTGGCTGGTGGCGGGCCTGCCCCGCGATCTGCCGCGCCCCTATCATCTGGGGACCGGGGACTGGTTCGTGCTGGAGGGTGACGAGTACGACAGCGCCTATTTCGCCAAGTTTGCCAAGTTTCTGTTCTATCGTCCCCACCTACTCATCGTCAACAATCTCGAATTCGATCACGCCGATATTTTCCAGAACCTCGACGAGATCCGCCGAGCCTTCCGCCAGGTCATCAATCAAGTCCCCCGATCAGGGCTCGTGCTGGCCAACGGCGACGACCCGGTGGTCACGGGAATCCTCGATTCGGCGCCCTCCCCGGTGCAGACCTTCGGCCTGGGCCCGGCCAACACATGGCGGGCCATCGACGTGAAGCAGGAGTCAGGCACGCAGAGCTTTGGACTCGTCGGCCCGGATGGGCCCATGGGACGTATGCGCCTTGGTCTGTCGGGAGAGCACAATGTGCGCAATGCCCTGGCGGCGCTTGCTGCCGTCACCTTCACAGGTATCGACCCGTCGACCCTGCCTGCGGCTCTGGAAGGGTTCGTTGGTGTGCGCCGGCGTCAGGAACTGCTGGGGACGGTCGACGGCGTGACCGTAATCGACGACTTTGCGCACCATCCCACCGCCGTCCGTGAAACACTGGCCGGGCTGCGTAACGCCCACCCTGATGGTCGACTCTGGGCCGTCTTTGAGCCGGCCAGTTCGACCAACGCCCGGGCTACCTTCGAGCATGACTATCTCGAAGCTTTCTCCCATGCCGACGCGGTGATCATTGGTTCTGTTCCACGGCCAGAGCGCAGCAAAGGCGACAAACCCTTTTCCCCGGAACGCCTTGCCCGCAGCCTGTGCGATGCTGGCGTAGTCGCCTGGCACCTGGATTGTGTCGAGAAAATCGTCGCCCACCTGATACAGGAGACCACAGCCAATGATCTGGTCGTATTCATGAGCAACGCCGGCTTCGGCGGCGTCCAGGCAGAAACGATGGCGGCATTGACGAAACGATCCCGAGCCTGAGATGCGGACGGTCCTGCGTCCGCCCGCTCTGAGCCCGGGAGACACGATTGCTCTCGTGGCTCCGTCACGTCCCGCAGACCCATCACGTCTGGCAACCGCCTCGGCGTGGCTTGAACATCGCGGCTACCGGGTCCGGCATTCCCCCCACATCCACGATACGTATCACTATCTGGCGGGAACGGACAGTGATCGTGCCCTGGACGTGATGGATGCTTTCCTCGATGACGAGATCTCGGGTCTTCTGTGTGTCCGGGGCGGTTTCGGCACCGGGCGAATGATTGATCGGCTTGATTATGATGCCATCCGCGCCCACCCGAAGGCTGTCGTGGGTTTCAGCGACAGCACTGGACTGCAATTGGCGTTGTATGCCAGGACGGGCCTTGTGACGTTCACCGGTGCCCTGGCGGACACGGATCTGGGTGGTTCATCGGTCGACCCCTTGGTAGCAGACAGTCTCTGGCGCCTTCTGGAGCAGTCCGGGCCCCTTGGACTGCTGCCTGACGGTGGCGACGGCCTCACGGTGTTACGCCCCGGAAGGGCAGAGGGCCCCCTCGTGGCAGCCAATCTGGCGTTGCTGTGCAGCTTACTGGGTACACCATACGAACCACCTTTCGATGGTGCCGTACTGCTGATCGAAGATGTGTCGGAAGCTCCTTACCGCCTGGATCGAATGCTCCACCAGCTTCGCCTCGCCGGTGTTCTCGACAGACTTGCGGCGCTCGTGCTCGGGTCGTTCCAGGACTGCTTTGTACCGGCGGAGATGGCCGCATCACCGACGTTGCATGAAATGGTGATCGACGCCGTGGGGGACCGCCCGTTGCCTGTTGTTGGCGGCGTTGCCTATGGCCATATGCGGCGGCGAACCGTCCTCCCCATAGGCGTATCCACTCTTGTTGATGGCCATGCCGGCACAGTCGTCGTCACAGAGGGTGCGGTCGTCTGAATCCGGGCACTGAAGGAATTGTTGCTACCTGCCGACAAAGAGAATATGTCGACCATATCATATAGTCCGACTTATTACCGCATGTTGCTCATCTGCTCTCTTTTTATGGTGCTCGCAGTGAGTTCTGTCTCGGCACAGGCTGCCAGCGTCCGTCGGCTTGGTGATGAATTGCTGAACAGCCGGGAAGTGTCGGTTCGGCGCAAGGCGGCACAGGGCTTGGGACGTGCCAGTACGGACCAGGCCGTTGACTTACTCAATCGAGCCATGGCAGTCGAACGGAGCACCGAACTCCGGCTCGAGATCGTCCGGGCGCTGCGTACCATTGTCTTCCAGCGTTATCCGGGCTTCCGACGAGCTCTGGTGGCGCTAGGAAATGCCGCCGATGACGCCACGCAACGCGATGAACTCGTTCGATTGCGAGCGACGGAGGCGTTATGGGAGGCGGGGAAGAAGGATCTGCTCGACCCGGTTCCGCTGCTGGAGCGTCAGTTGACCGATCGCAGCGAGCGATTGCGGTTGTCGGCAGTGCTCATGCTGCGCAAGCATGGCTCCCCGGAAGCGGCCGAAGCGCTGGGGCGGGCGGTACTCAACAAGGGCCTGACAGAGACGGTGCGGCTTGCGTCGATTGACGCACTCGGAGCCGTGTCCCTTTCGGCTCCAGGTGTTGCCGGGCGTACAGTGGTGGAAGCCAATATTGCCGTCGCCAATCATCTGGCGATTCCTGCCCTGCAGTCGCAACGGGCCCTCGAACTGAGACACGAACGACAGATCACCTATCTGGCAGCGCTCGTTCTCGATGGTGAGAGCTCAGAAACGCTTGTGCTGCAGGGGGTGAAGTCCATGGGCCGGGTCAAGGACCATGCTTCGATTGTGCCTCTGCAACGACTTGTCGCAACGCACAGGAGCCTCGCCGTGCGCAAGCAGGCAACCAAGGTTCTGAGTCACGTGTTGGCCCAGCAGTACGAGTAGTCACGATCTCGTCGTCGCCGGCGTCTCACCCAGGACGGAAGCGACGGTCTGAGTGAAACTGTCGATCTTGATCGGCTTCTTGAGCACTGCGTGCACACATTCGGGCGGCGCGTTGATGAGGTCATCATCCACCCAACCAGATAACACGATCACAGGCACGCCGCTGCCCTGATCCCGCAGCGTGAACAGCAATTGCTCGCCGTCGACAGGGCCCGGCATGCGCAAGTCGAGAATGATCAGATCGATGCCGTGCTGCTGCAGTTGATCCATCGCCTGCCACGCATCACTGGCTGGAAGGGCAAAATACCCCAGACCATTGAGGATTTTCACCACAAGGGTGCGCACGTAGGGGTCGTCATCAACGACGAGAATCTTCTTCTGAAACATGCCCCGAAGGTACGGGAGGTGGCCCGTCCGTCAAGGAATATGCGTCAGGCGCATTGTCTCTCCTGCCACCCGTGACTGCGTGCCCCGCCTCACACTCCCGCGTGATTCCCGAGCCTGCACATATTGGCATAACTCTTTGTTTTTCCTCGTATTGCCCAACAACCGTCGAATCCGGCACAAGACTTGCAACCGGGGCACAATCGCGGCGAACCCCGCCGCTTCCCTTCAACCCGTTCCCCGGGAGCACACGATGTCTATGCGAACGTTCGTCTTCTGTGGTCTTCTTGGTACCATTCCGGCCTCAGTGACCCTGTCGGCGGCAGTGGCACAATCCATACCTGGCCCGGTGATTTTCAGCGAACTCATGTGGTCCATTGAAACACCAAGTGATGTAGTATCAATGGGTTACGCTGACACCGAGGGCCCTGTACCTAACGAGTGTCTAACGAATGGCTCTGAGGCGGCACTACAATGAGTGCAACCAAGGGGTATCGACTGGACTATTACGGGGACGACATCCCCGAGTATCTCACCACTCGGGCGGCCCGGTTGATCGTCGAACTCAACTATTCTGATCAGGAAGAGGCCCTCGAACGGCTGGAGAATGGCCTACC
>JAQCJA010000288.1 GCA_027593305.1 bacterium | reverse complement strand
CCAGGTCCTGCACGAGGTACAGAGTCGGCTGAGCCTGTTGCTGGGCATCGGCCTCGACTACCTCACCTTCAATCGCTCCTCCGGCACGCTGTCCGGGGGGGAGGCCCAGCGCATTCGTCTGTCGACACAGATCGGCTCCGGTCTCATGGGCATGTTGTACGTACTGGCTGAGCCCTCCATCGGGCTGCACTCCAAGGACAATGCCAAGATGATCGCCACGCTGCGGTCGCTGCGTGATCTTGGCAATACGGTCATCGTTGTCGAGCACGACGAGTCGACGATCCGCGCCGCTGATTACATCATCGAGATGGGACCCGGTCCGGGAATCCACGGGGGCGAGGTCGTGGCGCAGGGCAAGCTGAAGGACATCCTTGCCTGCAAACAATCCCTCACCGGGCAGTACCTGTCGGGGAAACGCAGGATCGAACTGCCACCTCCACGGGCACACACAGAGCGCAATGGCAAGGCACTCATCATCCGCGGCGCCCGCGAAAACAACCTGCAGAATCTCACCGTCGCCTTCCCCCTTGGTCGGTTCATCGCCGTCACGGGCGCCTCCGGATCCGGCAAGTCGACGCTGGTGAACGACATCCTCTATCAGAGACTGTGGAAAGAACTCGTCGACACGCGCGCCCTTGCCGGCGCCCACGACGCGGTGGACGGGATCGAGCACGTAACCCGTGTCATCGCCATCGACCAGGCCCCCATCGGCCGCAATTCGCGCTCCAATCCGGCGACCTACATCGGCTTCTACGACAACATCCGGGCTCTTTTCGCTGGCACGGATGCGGCGAAATCCCTGGGCTACAAGCCGGGACGCTTCAGCTTCAATGTCAAAGGTGGGCGTTGCGAGGAATGTCAGGGTGAGGGCACGATCCGCACCAAGCTCTACTTCATGCCCGACGTCGAGGTCTTGTGCGCCGCCTGCAAGGGCAAGCGCTACAACGCCGACACCCTGCAGGTGCTGTGGCAGGACCGCACCATCGCCGACATCCTGGCCATGTCGATTGAAGAGGGGGCGGAGTTCTTCGCCAACGAGAAAGCCATCGGCCCGAAGATCGCCATCCTCGATGACCTCGGGCTCGGCTACCTGACGCTGGGGCAGTCGGCGACGACGCTGTCCGGCGGCGAGGCGCAGCGCATCAAGCTGGCCACCGAGCTGAGCAAGCTGCAGCGACGGGGTCACGTCGTCTACATTCTCGATGAGCCCACAACAGGTCTGCACCTGGCAGATATCTCACGACTGCTGGACTGTCTGCATCGGCTCGTCGATGCGGGTCACACAGTCATCGTCATCGAACACCATCTCGACGTCATCAAGACGGCGGATCACGTCATCGATCTGGGGCCAGAGGGTGGCCGTGGTGGTGGCAGGGTCCTGGTGGAAGGCACACCGCGTGACGTCGCCCGCTGCAAGACGAGTCACACGGGCCGATACCTGAAGCAGATGATGTCGTCTACAACAGCCCCGAGTGCCGCAGCAGCGCCTGTGTGTCCGGCTCGCGTCCCCTGAAGTCGCGAAAGACGTCCATCGGATGTCGACCGCCACCGAGAGCCAGAACCGTATCACGGAAACGCCGGCCCAGGGCCTGCAGCGCCTCTTCATTGTCCAGGCCCGCCTCTTCGAAAGCCCCCCAGGCGTCGGCGCTGAGCACCTCCGCCCACTTGTAGCTGTAGTAGCCGGCGGCATATCCACCGGCAAAGATGTGGGTGAACGAGCACAGTCGCCGGTCATCGGCAAACAGCGGAAACACCGACATCTCGTCCGCCACACGACGATGCACATCGAACACGGTGTCAGAGCCCGTCGTGTCGTAGGCGTGATGCAACGTCATGTCCGTCTTGCCGAATTCGAGCTGGCGCAGCATCTGCGTGCCGGCAAAGAAGGTTCGCGCCGCGCTGATCTTGTCGAACAGATCGTCCGGCAGGGGCGCACCCGTCTCCACGTGTTTCGTCATGCCTGTCAGCGTCGGTTTGTGGTAACACCAGTTCTCCATGAACTGCGACGCCAGCTCCACCGCGTCCCACTCGACGCCATTGATGCCGGATGCTTCGCCGTAGTCCACGGTGCTGAGCATCCCCTGCAGCCCGTGACCGAACTCGTGAAACAACGTCTCCACTTCGCTGAAGCTCATCAGCGATGGTGTGTCGCCTACGGGCGGCGTGCCGTTGCACACAAGATGCACCACCGGCAACGACAGCTTGCCGCTCACGCGCCGTCGCGTCAGACACTCATTCATCCAGGCGCCGCCCCGCTTGTCCTGCGGCCGGCTGTACGGATCCAGGTAGAAGGAGGCCACCTGCCTGCCGTCCGCATCCTTCACCTTGAAGTAGCGCACATCCTTGTGCCATACGGGCGCCGCGCCGTCGGCGCTCTCCACGGTCACGTCGAACAACCGTTGCGTTACCCCGAAGAGTCCATCCAGTACCCGCGGCATTGGGAAGTAGGGACGCAGTTCGTCATCCGTGTAGTCGAATCTTTGTTCCCGCAGGCGCTCGGACCAGAATGGCAGATCCCAGTGCGCCAGCGCCTCCTGCTGCCCGCCGTCGCGGGCCAACTGACGCAGATCCTGCAGGTCCTGTTCGGCGTGGGCCCGCGACGGCCCGCTCAACTCGCTGAACATCTGGTCCACGGCGGCCACATCCGGTGCCATCTTGTTGGACAGGCTGAAATCGGCATACGTGTCATACCCGAGCAGGGCGACACGTTCCTTGCGCAGACGCAGGGTCTGCGTGATCAGATCCGTGTTGTCGTGCTTGCCGCTGGAAGCCAGCGTCGTCTGCGCGCGGTACAGCTGCTCGCGTTCGGATCGCCCGCGGTGATGCTGCATAAAGGGCAGGTAGCTGGGATAGTCGAGGGTGATCCGCCACGGGCCGTCCACGGCTGTCGCTTCGGTGGCATCCGCCACCACCGCCGAATCCTCCACGGTCCGCGCCTCGTTGTACGACTGGGCCGCCACGTGCCGCAGGCTCTGCGGCCAGCCCGTCGCTGCTGTCTTGTCGGTGAGCACGAGTTCGAAGGCTTTGCGCGCATCCAGTACGTTGTTGGAGAATTGTGTGCCGATCTGCGACAGCTCCCGCGAGATCTCCAGGAAGCGCTCCTTGTCGGCGCCCTCGAGGCCGACACCGGCATGTTCGGCGCCACGGATGTTCTGCTCGACAATGCGCCGCTGCGCCTCATCCAGGCGCTCCCACTCGGCGCCATCACGGATCGCCTTCAAACCTTCGTAGACCGGTTTGCTCTGGCTGATGCGCAGACCGATCTCCACCAGCTTCGGTTGCATTTCCTCGTGGGCCGTGCGCAACGCCGGTGAGTTCTTCACGCCCATCAGATGACTGATACAACCCCAGGAGTACTCATGAGGGATGCCCAGCTCGTCGAGGGGCTGCAGCAGCCCCTCCCAAGTCGGCGTCAATGACGACTCGATCTGGACGATCGCCGTCGCCGAATCTGCCAGGACCTGTTCCATCGCCGGCACCACGTGTTCAGCCTCCATACGATCAAAGGGAGGCAGCCCCTCCGTTGCCAGAAATGGATTGTCACTCAAGTCAGCACACATGGTTCTTCCAATCTTTCAGTGGACCGCGTATCATCGGCAGCGTATGGACACAGAACGGAAGAATGTAACGTGGTCGGTATTCTCTCGCCTCCCGGTCATGGTGCTCTGCCCACGATCCCCTGATACACCGCCGCGTCCGTCGCCTCCTCCGTCACCACCACAGCGACCCGACTGGCGGCGCTCAGGCCCAGAGACCGGCGCAACGCCGGATCACTCGAGACCGCCAGAAATCCTGCCCATCCAGCCGAACCCGTGTCGCCGATGACCAGTGCCGGATCATCACCATAGGGATCTGCCGCCAGGCACATTGCCTCCACGGCAGCCCGATCCGGCACAGTGAGAAAAGCGAAGGCGCCGGCAAAGGCCGGTGCCTTGAGCACTGCTGCCTGCGCCGGCCCGTAGTCCCGGTAGCACTGCGCCTCCGGGTTCAGCAACAGTTGCGTCTGCTCCACTACCCCAGGACCGCACACACGGGCGAGGGCATCTTTGTCTCGCAACTGTAGTGGAGTTTCCCGGACGCCGTGTCGATGTGGAAGGCCACAACATTGTCACCCTTGGTGTTGGCAACAAACAGCAGCTTGCCGTCGGCTGTGATCGTCAGGTTCTGCGGCATGACACCACGGCTTGGCTCAATGCCATTGGGTGCCAAAGCGCCGCTGTCCCGGTCACGGGCAAACATGGCGATGCTGTTGTGGCCACGGTTCGTGCCGTAGAGGAAACGGCCATCCGGCGTCAGTGCCAGATCCGCCGTATGTGTCACACCGTCGTACCCATCCGGCAATGTCGGCACCATGCCCTGCTCAAAGAGCAGGCCTCGCGCCGCATCGTAGACGAAACTGGTGATCGTATTGCCAAGCTCGTTGATGACGTAGGCGTGGCGATTGTCAGGGGCGATGGTGAAGTGCCGGGGACCACCACCGGCGCGGACCCGGGCAAAGGGCTGTTCTCCGGGTGTCAGGGTGCCACGCGCGGCGTCGAGGGCGTAGATCATCACCCGATCGGTGCCCAGATCCGCGGCAAACGCAAAACGTCCATCGGCGGCAATCCAGAAACAGTGCGCGTGCGGCTCCTGCTGCCGGCTCGCGTCGATGCTGGAGCCCACGTGCTGGACGAAGGATCCTGCCGGGCCCAGTGTGCCGTCCGCCTGCAGCGGATAGGAGGCGACACTGCCGCCGTCGTAGTTGGCGACGACCACGGACCGACCGGATGGATCAACGGCGACATAACAGGGATACCCGCCCTGTGTGGGCTGCTGATTCAGCAGGACCAGTTCGCCGCTGGTGCGGTCCAGCGACAGGGCCGACACCAGCCGCGCCCCTCCCGGGTCCGTGATACTGTAGAGGATGTCACCCCGCGGGTGCAGGGCGATGAAGAAGGGGTTGCTGATGGATCTTGCCGTCTGCTGCACAAGCTCCAGTTGCCCGTCGGCGCCTGCCATCTGATAGACGAAGATGCCTTCGTCATCGGTCAATGTGCTGACGATGAGAAGTCTGTTGTCGGTCATGATCTCTCCTTGTGTGTATCCGGCTCCGGATGTCGACGCACGCTGCCGTCAAAGGCGTGGCGCGTCCAACTGGTGTGTGGCCAGTCATCGAGGCCATAGGGGATGTAGTGGTTGGCCAGCACGTGGCGCTCCGATCCAGGCTGCAGAATCTGGCCACCGCGATGCACCAGAGCCCCGTGGAACAGCACGACGCTGCCTTTGGGCACCTCGACGGGCACTTCGTCAGCGACCTGCCCGCCAACCTGGTTCCGCCGGAACTGCTCGTCCACGGCGTCGTTGTAGTCCCATTCGAAGAACTCGCCGCCGTTGGCGAAGTCAGCCTTTGTCAGCAGTCGCTGCCTGTGCGATCCGGGTTGCACCCAGATCGTTCCGTTCTGTCGACTCACGTCGATAAAGGCGAGCCACGCCGACATGCAGCCCGGAAGGTAGTACTGATCCTGATGCCGGCGCTGCTCCGATCCCTGCCAGAAGTACATGGTCTGAATGCCCTCGGCGTCGTCCCCCATGCAGTCGTGCAGTGGTGCCTGCAGTTGCGGCAGGATCAGATACTCCAGCGCCATGCTGTCGTACACATGCTGATTGTGCGTGCGCCCCCATTCGTTGGCACTGTCCGGCTGGCGCAACTCGAAGCCATCGAGCTTTTTCCGGCCCGCGTGCAGATCGAGCATGTGCTCGACAAAGCGATCACATTCTGCCGCAGACAGCGCCCCCGTTAGTACGACGAAACCATCCCTGTCGTAGTCGGCCTTCTGCGCTTCGGTCAATCCTCCCATCATCTCTCCTGCCGCGTCACGGGCGGCGTTGTGCGGTTCGCATCGATCACATCCGTGTCCCACAGTCGCGAGAACTTCAGCGCCCGCGTGCAGTGCGGGTACGCTTCCTGCACCTCGATGAGCAGGCCCTGCTGCAGCGCGGCATTGTCGTCCGGATCAAAAACCTCCATGGAGATGCCTCGTGCCTTCAGATCCTCTTCGTCCACCACCTGCGCCGTGCCGTTCACCCGCGCCGTAGTGTCGATGCCGGGTATGAAGAACACCAACCCCACCTGCGCGTTGCTGTCGACGTTCTCATAGCTCTGAAACAGCTTGTTGCCACGCACGTCGGGCAGCAGCAAGTGGCGATCATCGAGAACTTTGACGAATCCGGGATGGCCGCCCTTGGGCGACGCATCACAATGACCGTCACCGTTGGCCGTGGCCATGACGACAAAGGGTGAATTGCCGATGAACGCCCGTACGTAGTCACTCAGATGATCCACCACTTTGGTGGCGGCACCCCCGCTGGG
>JAQCJA010000287.1 GCA_027593305.1 bacterium | reverse complement strand
CAGCTCGCAAAAGCGATCTGACACTCTCACGCGAGTCTGTGCGTTTCAACTGAAAATGGGACTTGACCGGAGCCGTTGGCAAATTCCTGATAAAAAGGTCTATGATCATCCAACTTTGGATCAAAATTCATGGCCTCCCACACCGTGGGGACCTATCTCGACCGTGCTCGAAAACTCATCGCAGCTGGCTTAACTCCCAGTATCATCGCCGCCGTCGTGTCGCGGAAGGCAAACAGCGGTCAGTACCCGAAGTAGAGCAAACACTACCCCGGACAGATACAGTCCCTGCAATGCTGTTGGAGTCAGAACGGCCATTAGCGGATCCTCCTTGAGTATCTCTCCGTCAAATGCATTGGATCCATGCGATACCCCAGAATACCACGAGGCCATGCGTAAAGGAAAGGGACGCACGAAGTTAGACGCAATTGAGTCAGAAAAATGGCGTACAGCGCGCGACAAGAAGCGCGCAGAAGAGGCGTTGTCCAACAAGCTGAAGAGGCAGGAAGAGCGTGGGCGGATCGGCAGAGAGGGACTCAAGCGCAGGAGTGCCCTGCCTGCGCTCCACCAGCAAATGGAGGGTCTCGACTGTCAGCTACAACCACAGAGAAACCCAATGCATTGGGCTTCTTTTGCCTTTTTTGAAATGAGTGATTCGTTGGCAATTGTACTTTCTCTATGGTCAGAACCCAATCTTGCAAGGGTCAGCACACTCATAGTCGCAACTGAGTCGGTTGCGTCTGTTCCAGCAAACACGGCCCCGGTGTTCATCAAGAGCGAAGTGTGAATCCGTTCACTTGCATCCACCTGCTCCTCGAATGTTCGTGGTGGATCCACACCCGCCAGTTCGCACATCTCGACGATCCATCCCACGTGAACGCGATCCCACCACCGTGCCAGGGTACGCCGACGTAGTCCAACTTCCGGTCGGTCATCCTTGGTAGCGCGTTGCCAGACCCGTTGGAACGTCGACTGATGGCAGCAGCGCTGGCCTACACACAAATGCATTGGATTCTGACCAAAGCGAAAAGTACTATTGCAAGTAATCGCTACAATCGCGTCGTGTCTGGACTACTTTCGGGGCAGCGGGCCTACATGTGGGGAGCTCCGCTGCCTCGTCATTATCGACGCTGCCTTGCTATCGCTGTGATCGCTTCTCGATGAGGTTCCGTCGAAGCCAAACTCGCATGAGTTGTGGGTGCACACCTCCCGTCTCAGGCAGTTGATCGACTACCTGTCTCCTGATCTGTCCAACGGACCGCATAAGGAAACATGGCCGATTGCTCAGCTCCTGAATCGACATCTCGACAATCTCCGAAGAGATGATCCTCAGGATGGTATCTGTCTGTTCGTCAAGTAGTTCATCGAGCTGTTCCATCTGACGAACAGATATGGTGACTCTGCCTTCATTTATGTCGAGCAAGGCGAATACGAGCTCAGGAAGAAATGACACGAACACCGTGTCTCAGTAAGAGACAGCCAGAGTCGAGTCCGAAATGGATGGCAGGGTGACCATCAGACGGCCCAATTGGCTGGGTCCGAAGTTGAACGCCGTGTCTGGGAATGCTTGGCGGAGCCCCATTCTCCGAGTCATTTCCGAGATGGAGTAGCCATTGGCGGCGAATTGCTCTGCAACGACCATTCCACTTGGATGCATCCATAGAACAGCTTGAGGAGGGGACCGAGCTTCTGCTGGATTTCGACAAGATCTCGCAGGTTGCCGCTCGCTGCCCGGGTATCCTCCCTGTAGCGGTGCAGAATGCCGATAGCATGGAGGTCATTCTCGTGGCCTATGCGAATCGACAGGCACTGGAGCACAGTCGTCAGACGCGGACGGCCACCTTCTGGAGCACCTCCAGGAACAAGCTCTGGATCAAGGGTGCTGAATCGGGAAACACCTACGATCTCATCGAGATTCGCGTGAACTGCGAGCAGAATTCACTCCTGTATCTCGTGCGCCCCAGAGACGGGGGGATCTGCCACACCAGCAACGTGGGCGGCCATGCGAGAGACTGCTACTATCGCCGGTTGGATTTGGACAGCGGACAGCTCGAGAACCTCGACCCATGACCTTCTTTCTTCGAACACCGAGTCCGGCGGGGCCGATACAACAAGGAGACACGAGTGACAATCGAGCGAGATGAGGATCTGGCTGGGCTTCAGCGGGCCGGCGCGGTCGTCAGCCAGACGCTGAGGGAGACGGCGTCAGCGATCATGCCTGGAGTCCGAACACGTGATCTGGATGATATCGCTGCGGGGATATACCACGAGCACGGCGCACGGTCGGCGCCAACGCTCCAATTCGGTTTCCCCGGCCACACTCTTGCAAGCGTCAATGATGAGGTCGTGCACGGCATCCCCGGCGACCGGGTCCTCTCGCCAGGAGATATCGTGACGGTAGATGTCACTGTCGAATTGGACGGCTTTATCGCCGATGCAGCCCGTACCATCTGCGTGCCTCCCATTTCTCCTCTGCACAAGAGACTGCACGATGTCGGTCGAGATGCCCTGTCCGCCGGCACATCAGCTGCAGTGGCGGGTCGTCGGGTTTCCGTGATTGGCCGTGCCGTTAATCGCACAGTTCGTTCTGGTCGTCTCACCGTCATCCGGGAACTGACCGGCCACGGCACCGGCCGTGCGATCTGGGAGGAGCCGATGGTCCCCAACTTTCACGATCCGAGGCAGCGGGACCGACTCCATGAAGGTCTCGTGCTGACCATCGAGCCCATTGTCACCTCAGGAACAGGCAGAATCTACGAGGACGATGACGGCTGGACTGTGAGAACCGCTGACCGCGCACCTGCTTCACACTGGGAAGACACCATGGTGATCACTCGCGGTATCCCCCCGGTCCTGACCAACTGATGTCCTCGGTCACAGAGTCCGAATTCCGGGGACCGCCTCTGTCTGGGAGATCATCAAAGCAATGCGATTGACATTACTCACCATGGTCTTCGCGCTGGCGGCCTGCCATGGAGCGCATTCAGCGCCACCCAATGTTGGAGATGCCCGGACTGCCTCAACGCCGGCGAATGCAGTACATGTGCTTGTGTATGTTCCGGCAGGTCGGTTCGAGATGGGTTCCAGCGGTGGAGATGAAATGACGAACGTGCCCCCATTCGGGAGTGGTGCTGTGCCGTACGCTTCTACCGTGGTGCGGGCCCTGGTGGATTGGGAAGTGGTTCTGACGCCAGTGGCGCCTTCTCCGCTGGACGTGCCGGAGAGTGTCACGATGACCGACATCATCACAGAGGCGACCGCCCCGCGAACGCAGGATGAGCAACCCGTGCACACGGTGGCACTGGATGGGTACTTCATCGATAAGTACGAGGTGACGAATGCTCAGTACGTGGCCTTTGTCACAGCAGGAGGCGGCGAAGCATCGCACTACGCGGACGACAGCAATTACAACGCGCCGCAATACCCGGTGGTGGGTGTGTCGTGGTTTGACGCTGAGAAATACTGCGACTGGGCCGGTCTGCGCCTACCGACCGAGGCAGAATGGGAGAAGGCGGCGCGTGGGACCGACGGGCGAACGTATCCGTGGGGGTCGGGGACGAACTTCATGCGAGCTAACTTCCGCGCCGGTCACCTGTCCAGGTTCCCGGAGTTGGGACTCTCTCAGTCCTTGGAGTTTCACCCCCCGCGTGCCGAGATTGCTCCGGTGGGGTCCCATCCTTCCGGTGTGTCGCCGTACGGCGTGCACGACATGGCAGGGAATGTGTATGAATGGGTCGCTGACTGGTATGACGAGGACTACTATGGCGTCAGTCCCGACCACAATCCTACGGGTCCCTCCTCCGGATCGGCCCGTGTGTATCGCGGGGGCTCGTGGTACTTCAATTTTGGGTCCCTGCGCGCAGCGGACCGCAACAGGGCCGAGCCGTCGGACCGCCGCAGCCTCAGCCTCGGTTTTCGTTGCGCCCAGAACGAATGATCACCCCCCGAGTCGACTGAGCCCGGTCTGTCCTCGGTCTGATACAACGAAAGCACGCACTATGAAACGTGCCTCCGGTCCCGCCACATCGGGACATGATCGTCAGTTCTTCCTTCACCTGAGGCAGTAGGGACGACGAATCGCCATGAATATCACAGTTGCAGCTACCGCCCTGGCCCTTGGCCTGTCGTCCTGGAACCCTGCCGGCGCGTCATGCGAGACCACTTCGGGGCCGATTGCAGAGTTTGATGCGGTTGCCAGTGTATTCGCTGGCCGGGTCATCCGTGTCGAGGAGAGGGTCGACGAGACAGGGACCGCTTCCTTGCTGTCGACGGTGCAGGTCACGGCTGGCTGGAAGCAGGCAACGGCAGGTCAGACCGTCCTGGTGATGAGCACCGATCCATTGCGGGTCTCGCCCAGCTACGCGTTCACGATGTGTGGCGAGTATCTCGTCTACGCCCTTCATGTGGGCAATGATCTTCTTTACACAAGCGAATGCAACAGAACCCGGCCGCTTGACCAATCGGCGACGGGTCTTGCCGCTCTCGGCGAGCCGATGTCATCCATCGACATCATTCCCGATGACTGTGGTGTGGTGCCAGGAATCGTCGGCACATGGGAGACATCCGACCCGGCGGTGGTCTGGACTCTCTTGCGTTTCGATCTGGATGGCACGCTGGTGGCGAACGCCCTGCTGGCTGACGGCACCTTTGCTGTCGCTCAGTTCACCTACCGGATCGAACGTCTTCTGAGTGAGTCATCCGGCGGCGGTACCAAAGTCGTCGTGGAGACGTCAGGTATCGAAACATATCGTGACGGCGTGCGGTCGCCGCCCCTGATGGACTGGGAGCCAAGGAGTGAACTCTATGTGCTCAGAGACAGTGGCTCACTGGAGGCATTCGGCGTTGACGAAATCGATGTCAACTCGCCGGGGGTGATTCTTGTCCGAAGTGGTCGGTTGGTCATCGACATCGGCACCAACGGGCGGCCCACTATGGTCAGCCCCCATCGGTGGGCGGACGTGAAGAGACCGGAGATCCGGTCAGATTGATGGCACAAGCGCAGTGCCCGTATTCCGGACGGTAGGATTCAGTTCCCCCTCTACCAAGTCGCGTCGTCGGATTGACACACCGACAGCAGTGACGGACATCGATGACCACGGAACCTACATCATCAAGGCGGAGCGGCCGACAACCCGCCCGGATCCTCTGGGTCACCGGACCCACGGGTCACCCTCTCGGGTCCACCACCCGCCCCAGGAACAACACCGCCCCCGTCTCTCGGTCCCGGATCAGGAACAGAAAGGGCCGGTCTACATCCAGCGTGGCCGGCTGCGGTGCGGACGTGACGCCCGCCACCACGCCCGTCGCCGCCGCCGCCTCAGTGCCTGCCTCGTCCACAGACACGAAGGCCTTGTGCACCACGTCCTGGAGGAACAGGTCACGCCGGCCATCGATGCCCGCGAAGTCCGCCCCCGAGTCGGGGCCGGGCGCCTGGAAGGCCAGGGGCATGCCCATCTCCTTCAACACATCCGACAGGCCGGCCTCGGCCGACACCTCGAACCGCGGCATCTTCAGGGCCACACGGTAGTCGCCCAGGCCGTTCACGATACCGCGCAGGACCGCCCCATCCAGGCCATCTTCGAAGGCCCGAAACTGCCCCGCCTCGGGCGCGATCACAATCATGCTCACCTGGCCCGCGTAGGGCAGCTCCACCGCCTGGTAGCCGTCGCCCGCAGCGTAGCCCGTGCGGATCGAGTGGTGCATCATCGGAATCGTCACCCGGACGCCGTCCAGCGTCGTGAAGGGGCCCTCCTCCGTCGCCGCCGGGTCGAAGGGCTCCAGCCACGAGGCGCGGAAGTAGATCGCGTTCGTCAGCACGAGCCGTGTCAGCGCGTTCACCACACCTGGCGGCAGCAAGTCCTCGATCCGGTCATCGGTCTGCTCGGCCACCCACGCGTTGATCAGCTGCCGCGATCCGTCCGCCGCTCCGGCGAAGTCCACCAGGAGCATCCCGGCTCCGTAGTGCTCCGCCAACAGGTTCAGGTAGGCGTCCTCAAAAGAGAAGCCCTGCTGGCCCCACACCGCGTTCGCCACGCTCAACTGGAACCCCGTCGCCCCCTCGTCGGAAGGCACGCGCTCGCCACGGCGTGCCAGAGCCTGGTCCAGAGCGTTGAAGGCGTCGTGTTGACGCACCTCGGGCAGATCGACGTGCAGCACGTCCGCCATCTGCCTGCTCGTCTCGCTCTCGGCGCCGGCCCACGTCATCATCAAGGCCAGCGAGATGCTGTAGGGCGAGTAGAACAGGTTGCCCTTCGAGTCTGCCCGGAGGGACTGGTAGAGGTCTATGGCGAAGGCGGTGTTGCCCTCCACCAGGGCGTCCAGATCCGCCGCCGGCGCGGACGGGCTCGTCCGGCG
>JAQCJA010000286.1 GCA_027593305.1 bacterium | reverse complement strand
GAGCCCTTCGGGCTCTGGGAGACCTGGGTTGGCGATGGTTCCGGGCCGGCGTAATGCGCCTTGCCCCCCGGCCGCCGCCACCGCCATGGCCCTGCACCCACCACCTGGCTTGGGAGGATGGGGGGCGTGCGCGCTTCGGCTTCGCCGAATCTTGCTCAGGTTGGGAGGAGCTTGAGAGCGCGCGCGCTTCGGCTTCGCCGAATGTGTGTGGCATCAGTTGATGTCGACGAGGGTAACGGCGGCTTCCGCACGGATGCGGGATGGTTCGAGGATGTCGGCGGCCAGGATGTGCCGTCTGCCTGGGGCCTCGACTTGCAGCAGGAACTTTGCCCGCTTTGAGGCACCCGGCGGCACCGTGAGGGTGCGTCTTGCAGGGGTCCACTGGAAGCCGGCACGTGGTACGGGGACGATGGTGATTCGCATCGATTCGCTGCGATGATTCGTGTAGATGAACGCTGGTTTCAGTTCGTCCCCGGGGCTGGCGGTCTGTACGAAGGGTTCCCAGCGGCAGGCTCTGGGGTCGTAATCAGCGAGCCAGTCCACGCCCGCCGGGCACAGGGCCTGCACGGCGGCTTCCGCCCTGCCACACCAGGCGAGGATGCGACGGAAGTGATCGGTATCGAATGCGTAGATGCAGCGATGGCCATTACAAATGAGATCGGGTGCCATGTCCAGCACCATCCGGGCGGAACGGGCGAAGCCTGAGAAGCGGCTGCCGTTGTAGGCGCAGAAGCCGCCGGTGCCGTTCCAGCGGGTTGGGGGGCTGGAAGTTGTCTCCGGAGAACAGCACGTGGCGACCGTCGATGTCGGTGTCGAAGGCGCAGTGCCACCAGGTCTGTCCGGGGAACGGCCGGATGTGGAACCGGTGGTTGCACCAACGAAAACTGCCTTCCTCGGGCAGGAGTCGATCCGCCACAATGGCCTCGGCAGGCAGCCAGGGAAGGTCGTAGCGGCTGCGGTCCGCAAGGGGGTCCGGCAACCCATGGATGCAGCCAGATGCGGGCACTCCAGCGCCGGCGCACGTCATTGAGGGCATCGGTGTGATCGATGTGATAGTGCGACGCGGTGGCAACGTCAGGTTGCAGGCCGGTCTCCTCGAGCAGAGCCTCCAGTGCGGACATGTCGCCCCGGGTCGGATCGATGACGAGGGCGGCGCCATTGTTGGCGGCAAGGAGGAAGCCATTGCCACCGACGCTGTAGAGGTGTGGACTGAGGCGGCGGGCGCCGCAGGCCAGCAACTCGGAATCGGCCCATCGTGAGCGGGCGCCGGGGGCAATGGCTGTCTTGGCGCGCACAAGGTCGAGGAGCCGACTCTGTGCGGTCCGCACCACGGTGCGGCCACCACGGATGGGCTCACCATGGGCGGGCAGCAGCCTGTCGATCCGATTGCCCGCGAGGCGCTCCAATCCGTACCACGCCGCCAGAACACCCTCCGGCGTCCAGTGGTCCCACTTCAGTTGGTACAGCTGCGGGATGTGGCGGGTACCACAAGCTGAATCGAAGCAAACTCGGACGGCAGGCTGTCGCGGTACAGGCAACAGCACTGATCGCGATCGGTGTGTGTCAGCACAATGGCATCGACGTGGCATACACCGAGTTCACCTAGGCTTCGCACCCAGCGGCCCGTACCCGGATCGATGACTACGGCGTGGTCGCCGGTGTGCAACAGATAGACATTGCAGCTGTCCTGCCAGACGAACAGATCCTCGGTCACACACGACCAGGAGGCGCTCTCGGACGGCCTGATTCGTTGACAGTTATCTGAGGCCGGGGTACGTTGTTTGCGCTCTTTCATCATGCCTCCATTCGTCTGAAAAACCCCTTGGACGACCTGAAAATAGAAAAACCCGATCCGATCGACGGTCTGCCGCCGCCACCCCATCGATGGCAACGCGGGCTGCGGACGAAGCTGATGGCGGGGATCACCGTCATCGCCCCCGTGTGGATTACCGGCTGGGTGCTGTGGACATTGTTCGGATTGGCGGAGAACTTCTCCCGGCCACTGATCCGACCCTTCCTTTCCAATCCCGATGACCCGCAATGGTACTACCGAGGCTTCGGCTTCCTGTTGACGGTTATCATCCTGCTCGTCGTCGGCACGATTACGACCAATGTGTTGACGAGGCGCCTGCTGCAGGCCGGCCGGGAAGCGCTGGAGCGACTGCCCATCGTGCGCACCATCTACACCCCGATCCGCAAACTGATGGAGACAATGACGTCTCCCGATTCGGCGGGGTTCAAAGAGGTCGTGCTCTTCGAGTATCCACGCAAGGGGCTCTGGACCCTTGGGTTTCTTGCGGGGGATGTGCCCTTTGAAGATGGTCGTCCGCCGGCGCGCAGTATCTTCGTGCCCACCGCGCCAAATCCGACGACGGGGTTCATGCTGATCGTCCCGCGCGAGGAGATCCGCTCCACCCGTCTGAGTATCGAGGCAGCATTTCAGATGATCGTCTCCGCAGGCGTGGCTGTCCCACTGACCCTGCGCCTGCCTGCTGATGTCAGTGCCACCGTGACACCGGCAAAGCCGACCTGACGAGATCCCACAGACCGGTACTCTGTCTTCTTAACTCTGTCTTCTTAGCGGGGACGGTAGAGGGATGACATGCCTGCCTGTCACTCTGACAGGTTGCGTCCACGCCCGTCCTGTTCGGCCCCAAAGTCCATAACTACATGTACTCCAACGAGATACGTTGGTTATTTGCGGTGCTGCAGAACTGGGCACGATCCTTGCAGGATGGCGGCGACGGTGGCCGCCTCGCGTGTGGTTGTGCCATCCGTATATTCAGCAACATCACTTCTGTAGAGCCTACATTCGGAGGTAGTTACGGTGTTTCCATTTTTCTTTGACGGGACCATGCTTCTGCTGCTGCCGGCGATGGCGTTGGCCCTGTACGCGCAGTCCAAGGTTAAGAGCGCCTACAAGAAGTACAGCCAGATTGGTTCGGCTGCGGGCATTACGGGCGCCGAGGCAGCGCGCCGCCTCCTGCGGGAGAATGGCATCGTCGATGTCGCGGTCGAGGAGGTGGGGGGCACGTTGTCCGACCACTACGACCCGCGGGCCAAGGTTGTGCGCCTGTCTTCCGGGATCTACAACGGCCGGCATCTGGCGGGTCTGGCAGTCGCAGCGCACGAGGTCGGCCACGCCATGCAGCACGCCGGTGGCTACTTCGCGCTGAATCTGCGGCACACCTTTCTGCCGGTCGCCAATATCGGTTCGTGGGCAGCGTTCCCACTGTTTTTCATCAGTCCCCACAGATGGTTGATATCGGCATCATGCTTTATGCCGTGGTTGTCGGCTTCCAGTTGATCACCCTGCCCGTGGAGTTCAACGCCAGTTCGCGCGCGATGGTGCAACTGGTGGACGGTCGCTATCTGCAGGCGTCGGAAGCAGCCGATGCGAAGAAGGTGCTCAACGCAGCAGCCCTGACATATGTTGCCGCCACTGCGACAGCCGTCATGCAGCTGGTGCGGTTGGTGATTCTGCGCCAGGGGATGCGGGACTGACGCGCCTGTCCGCAGGTTCATTGACGGAGGTCATTCAGGGCGCGCTGGTCGAGTTGGCTGCGCCAACTCTGCTGTGGATCTGGACGGAGTTGCGCCTGCTCAAGGATTCACGGACGTAAGTGATTCAAGGCGCGTGAGGGCCTCCTGCCATCGGGTGGAGGCCCTCCTGTCGTTCTGCCAGGTTCAGCTGCCGACGTCGGCGAGCCGCACTGGCTGGCGCCTGGCGCCCCAGGTTCCTGGTGGGCCGGAGAAGACGCCTGCCAGTTGTGTGCCGCATTGCGTGCAGACGCCACTGCCATCGAGGCCCCAGTCCTGCAGCACATACCAGTCCCGACTGATGACTCGGTTGCCGCAACCGGTGCAGGTTGTGCTGCCGCCCTCTTCGTCGTGGACATTGCCGGTGTAGACATGGTGCAGGCCGACGTCGATGGCGATGCGCCGGGCCCGTGACAATGTTGCCGCCGGCGTCGATGGCTTGTCGAGCATGCGGAAGTCAGGGTGGAAGGCGGTGAAGTGCACGGGACGGTCGGCACCGAGGTGTTCGAGGATCCATGCAGCCATCTGCCCCACTTCGGCGTCGCTGTCGTTCTCGTCAGGGATCAGCAGGTTGGTGATCTCGAACCAGACGTCGGTTTCCTCGTGCAGGTATTGCAGGGTCTCCAAAACAGCTGCCAGGCTGCCGCCGCAGACGTCACGATAGAAGCGCTCGGTGAAGGCCTTCAGATCAACATTGGCGGCATCCATGGCGGCAAAGAATTCACGCCGGGGCTCGGCGCAGATCTCTCCGGCCGTAACGGCGACGGTGCGGATCCCGAGTTCACGGGAGGCCTGGGCAACATCGACGGCGTACTCGAGGAAGATCACCGGATCGTTATAGGTAAACGCGACGCTGGCGCAACCGAGGCGGCGGGCGGCGCGGGCGATGGTTTCCGGGGCGGCGGCGTCGGTGAGGGTGTCGAGTTCGCGCGACTTGCTGATGTCCCAGTTCTGACAGAAGCGACAGGTGAGATTGCAGCCGGCCGTACCGAAAGACAGCACCGGCGTTCCCGGAAGGAAGTGGTTAAGGGGTTTCTTCTCGATGGGATCCACGCAGAAACCGCTGGAGCGTCCGTAGGTTGTCAGCACGATGCTGTCGCCTTCACGGGCACGGACAAAACACAGACCGCGCTGGCCGTCACGCAGCTGGCAGAAGCGCGGGCACAGATCACACTGCAGGCGCCCATCCTGCGCCTTGTGCCAATAACGACCTGTCACCGTCGACATGCTTGCTCCTCCCGTCTGCTTCCGGTACCCTAATTCGTGAGGTTCCTTTCGACAAGCATTCATCGTGGGAGGACGCTGTGAGCGCCATGCGTGTTGCCGCCGTCGCTGGCCGTTTCTACCCTGAGGATCCCGCCGAGTTGACGGCCATGGTCGACGCGTTCGTCACCGCAGGCACCGATGCCCGTGGTGGTGTACCCAAGGCAATCATCGTACCCCACGCCGGATACCCCTTTTCAGGTTCCGTGGCGGGCACAGCCTATGCGAGGATTCTCGGAGCACAGATTGAGCGTGTCGTCATGTTCGGTCCGGCGCATCGCTGGTCCGTCGCCGGTCTGGCCCTACCGGCAGCCACCGCATTTGCGACGCCCCTCGGTCCGGTGTCGATCGATGCACAGGCTGCTGCGCGGGCTCTTCAGTACGACTTCGTTGAAACGATCGATGCCGCCCATCGATCCGAACACGCCATCGAGGTGCAACTCCCGTTTCTGTTGCGTTGTCTGCCGCGCCCCTTCACGCTCGTGCCCTTCGTCGTCGGTCAGGCGACGCCGGCACAGGTCGGACAGGTGATGGATGCGCTATGGGGCGGACCGGGGACACTCATCGTTGTCAGTTCCGACCTGAGTCATTTTCACCAGTACGACACGGCACGGTTTCTCGATGCGGCGACGTCCGCCGCCATCGAGAGTCTGTCGCCACGGGGGGTAACCGACGGCAGCGCCTGCGGTCGTGTTGCCATCCAGGCTCTGCTGACTGCCGCTGACCAGCATGGACTGGCAGCCCACACCGTCGATCAGCGCAATTCGGGCGATACCGCTGGAGGACGAGATGAGGTCGTAGGATATGGTGCCTATGTCTTCGGCTGAGCCGCCCCGCCGCCTCGACGACGAAGCGCGTCGGTTGCTGTTGCGCCTGGCGCACGACTCGATCGATGCCGGTCTGCGGACGGGGGCGCCGCTGCGGATTGATCCGGCCGATTACACGGGCGAACTCGGCGCTGAGCGGGCCTGCTTCGTCACCCTGCGCATGAGTGACAAGAGCCTGCGTGGCTGTATCGGCAGTATGGAGGCTGTGCGTATTCTGGCAGCCGACGTGGCCGGCAACGCCTGGGCGGCAGCATCGCAGGATCCACGTTTTGCGCCACTACGCCGTGACGAATACCACGAATTACACGTCCATATCTCCGTTCTGAGCCCACTCGAACCGCTCACCGTCAGGTCCCAGAGGGAGTTGCTCGAAGGGATCCGCCCCGGTATCGATGGTCTGCTCGTGCGGGAGGGAAACCGCCGAGGGACGTTGTTGCCCGCTGTCTGGGAGGTCCTGCACGATGCCGGTCGATTCGTCTTCGAGGTGCGTCGCAAGGCGGGGCTGCCCGGTGACTACTGGTCGCCGACGATGACATTCCATCGCTACACAGCTGAATCCTTCGACTGAGCTATATTTCTGACCACCATTGCTGCCTCTCGCATCACCTTTCCGGAGTGACCATGTATCGAATGATGCACCGATTGACGTGGCTGCTGCTGGCGACATCTGTGGCTGCCGGCGCGGATGTTACCTATGTCCAGGAGGTGGTGAATTCCGGTGTGGGTTCGCAGAAG
>JAQCJA010000285.1 GCA_027593305.1 bacterium | reverse complement strand
ATGCTCGACTATCGGTTGGCACCGGAGCACCCCTTCCCGGCGGCGATCGAGGACTGTTGCGCCGCCCATGAATGGCTGCTCGACCACGGACCCACGGGGCCGGGCCGGGCAAGAACGACTTTCCTGGCCGGTGATTCTGCCGGCGGCGGCCTCGTGCTGGCAGCCCTTCTGGCTCTCCGGGACCGCGGGCGGCCCCTGCCGGCGGCAGGCATCGCCCTCTCCGCTTTTGCCGATCTGACGCTGACGAGCCCGTCCCTGCAGACCGAGGCGGAAAACGACCCCATCATGAGTCCCCTGTGCCTGCCGACGTTCGTGGATCTGTACCTGGCACAGGCAGATCCCCGCGACCCGCTGGCGTCGCCGGTCTTTGCCGACTTCAGCGGCATCCCGCCGCTGCTGATCCAGGTCGGCCAGTATGAGATCATTCGTGATGACAGCATTCGTGTCGCCCACCGGGCCCGGTCCTTTGGCGTCGACGTTGAACTGGAGGTGTGGCCAGGCATGGTCCACGTGTTTCAGGTACGTGAACTGCTGGAGAGCAAGCAGGCCATCGGGCACATGGCCGTCTTCATGAACGCCCGTGACGGCAGGCACTGAGCTGACCGCCAGCTTCGCTCCTGTGGGACATGTCTGTCCCGTCTATGGGCTCCAATTGACACTGTGAGGCTCGGGTGTCCCGGTTTGCGCTGATTCTCCTGCGCACCCTCTGAGAGAACAGGTCTGGCACTCCTGTTGCTATCCTTCGTGGTGAGACGACTTCACCGAACCTCAGGGAGAGTATCATGAGCCGCACCAGAGCACTTATCGAGAACGAGATCACCTTCGGCGCCCTTATGCTTGTGTTCTGGATGGGCGCCATGTTGTTCACCATGTCGTCGCAGTTGGCGGTGTACAACCTGGACTGAAGCACCGCAGCATTGCCGTCACCCGGACTCTTCGGCTACGTTGCTCAGAACAACAATGACACGCGAGGAGATTGCCGTGACGGGGCCCGACCGCTACACGCTTGGCATCACCAACGAACCGACCGTCTACGACGGTGAGTATGCGGCGGGCAGCCCTTTCCCCTGGCCCGCCGACGGGATCGAGCAATACACCGCCTACCGCATCGACGAGCCCATCGCTGTCGACGGCCATCTGGACGAACGGGCCTGGCGCCAGGCGCCGCAGTCGCCGCGCTTCAGCGACATGATCAGTGGCGCACGCGGCATTCACGACACACGCGCCGCCATACTCTGGGATCGACGCAAACTGTATATCGGCTACTGGATCGAAGAGCCCGACGTACAGGCGGATCTCACCGAGCGCGATGCCCTCATCTTCCGCAACAATGATGTTGAGTTGTTCATCGCCGGCCGCGATGGCTACTATGAGTTCGAGATCAATGCCCTCGGCACGATCTACGAAGTCTTCTTCCTGTGGAACGCAGAGTACGATCGCTTCGACTACGGCGCGCAGGACCCGACGCTGAAGATGGATGCGGAGGGCGCCAGGGAATGGAACGGTGTCGGCCTCAAGACCCACCCTCGCGGCCTGCGTACCGGATTCTGGAACTACGACCTGCCGCAACTGGAGTGGGCCGTACACGTAGACGGCACGCTCAACGACAATTCCGATCGTGACCGCGGCTGGACGGTGGAACTGGCCATCCCCTGGCAGAGCCTGCACGTGCTGGCCCAGGCAGACGATCGTCCCCTGCCGCCGGTTGATGGCGATGTGTGGCGCATGGATTTTTCGCGTTTCAACCAGTACCGCCAGGCGCCACCACACGAAGATTCCGGCGCCCAGTTCTGGAGCCCCCACGGCACACGCGACTCACACGTGCCCGAACTGTTTCCCATCATCCACTTTACCGAAGAGCTGCTGCCCATCGATCGTTGAGCGACCGGTCAGTTGCCCAGCACCAGCAGACCGAAGCCGGCCGTCGATGACGAGGCCCCGCCTGTCGACCACAGACGGTGGTGCGACTGCCCGTCGGTATCGCGGTCGTTGATCATCACGTCAAAGCGCAGACGATCCCCGCTGGCCGGCGTCCAACCGGGCCGGATCGTCGCGGCGGGAATCGTGACCTCGACGTCGTACCCTCCGGCACGCTCCCGCGCCTGCCACACCAGCGCCCCGGGCTCACGCCAGGCGTTGTTGCCTTCGGGGGCCTCACCAGAGCGGCGCAGGGGCAACACATTCTGGCTCACCCCGCTTGTGTAGGCGTCGGTGCGGTCCGCCTCCGGCTGCCCATCGACGTAGATCTCGACTCCGTCGATGCCCCATGGAGCGTCAGTCATTGATCCCGTCAGTTCCTCATCGTCGACGTGAAAAGCCAGGTGCAGCCCCACGGCCGACCAACCAACGTGGACATCCGCCTTCATGTCGGTGTCCCCGTGGTAGAACTGGCCGTTGACCACCGTCCGGGACAGGTGGTCGATCGACATCCTCGCCCCTGCCGGCCAGTCGTCGAGGACCGCATCCACGACGGGTGCCGGCATCTGTGCAACAGTGAAACTCGCCTCCCGCAGCACGACCTGCTGATCGAACTGGACGTCCAGCGGCAAACCGTCGCCGCTGCCACGAATGCCGATGGGTATCGTTGTCGCCACTCGCCCACGCCATGCCGGCGGCGTCAGGACCGAATCGGCGACATTTGCCGCCAGTTCAAGCTCTCCCCGGTTGCCTGGCGGCAGTTCAATCTTCTCTGTGGCGGCGCCCCCGCCCATGGTGATCGACACAGGAAAGTCCAGCACGTTGTGCACCTGCACCCGCGACGCGCCATCTGCCGTCGTCGCAAAGGACAACGTCTGCAGCAACTGCTGGCGCCACTGGCGGGCCATGCGCTTCGAGGCGAATTGTGATACGGGTATGACGAACCAGTCGAGGCTGTTGCCATCCACGCCGATGGCGGTCACGGCGATGCTCGTCGGTGTCACATCGAGGGCCGTGTAGTGATGGGCCGAGACGGCGACCTGCTGATGGGGGTTGTCGGCGCTGTTGACCGCATACAGGGGTGCCCCACCGCCACCGGTGATCACGTAGTAGACGCCGTTCACCTGCGACCGCTCGTACAGGTGGTCGTGCCCGTTGAGCACCAGATCCACGCCGTACATGTCGAACAGTGGCAGGAGAAACCGATGGATCTGGTCGATGGGCCACTCGCGGAAAGTTCCGTCTTCGAGACGGCGGCCATGCGGACCCGACGTCAGCGGCCCGTGGTGAAATGCGGCGAGCGTGAAGCGATTGCGCGACGAACGCAACTGCTCACGCACCCACTCATACTGTTCGTGCCCGGGCTCCATGGGCGAATTGCTGTCGAGCACCAGCAGCGTCACATACTGATAGTCCACCCGATACCAGCGTTCGTTCCCGGGCAGATCGAAGAGATTGAAGTAGTGTGATTCCTCCTCGGCGATGACGTCGTCAGGGGGCGGCTGGCTGACGTACTGGCGGGTGCGCTCATGATTGCCGATGGCGGGCCAGAGCGGCAGGCGCGCCAGCATGTCGCGCGCCGGGTCGAAGAACTGTTCGATCCACTGATCGTACTGCCTGCCGTCAGCGGGATAGTCCCCGGTGCCGACAATGAACAGGGCATCGGGCTCGTGCTGCTGCACCCGCTGCGCGACGCGGTGCCAATCCTCAGGATGGGAACGCACGTCACCCAGAGCCAGGAAGCGGTATGCCACGGGACGTTCGGGCAACGTGCGGAAGGTATACTCGCCGCTGTCAAAGCCTTCCGCCTGCACGCGATAACGGTACTGCGTGTTGGGACGCAGTTCGGTCAGCGGAAAAATGTGGTGCCGCGCACTCTCCTGCTGCACCGTGTGTTTGCTTCCACCTGCGGCGCTGCGCCACGTCAGGCGCGCCGCCAGAGGTTCGGCATGATCGATGACGATGGTCATCGTCGTCGACCCGGGCTGCAGCAGAAAGGGCCCGCAGTTGAACACCTGCGTCGCAGGCTTCGCAGACCACGCCGGCGTCAAAGGCAGCAGGCCTGCCGCGCACGACAGGCACAGGACGAGGGCGGGGAATCGCTGGGACCGTGGCATGGGTTACTCCCGTAGAGTGGATGCGGCGGGCGCGCGATCTGGGAATTGCTACTGCGGCAGGGCGCTGCGGTCCCTGCCCGGCCAGCGCTCCAACCCGCCAAAGCCATACGGTTCGCGGTCAGCAAAGGTGCCCACATCCGGCAACGGCTGCCAGCGCCCTGTCTGATACCAGAAAGCGGTACTGACCCAGTCCCCCTGCCGATCATTGGCGTGGCCGTGCTCGATGGAGAACAGCAGACTGCTCTCAAAGCAGACCGGATCCTCGACGTGGAAGCGGTACTGCGAGTGTTTGCCCGTGTAGTCCTGATTGCCTTTGAAATGATAGCCGTAGTACGGTGTCGAATAGGGCTCACGCAATTGATTGTAGTTCCACGCGCCACAGAAGTAATCCTCCGTGCCGGTGCCGTGCAGTCGAGGTGGCCAGCTCTCGCCATCGATGCAGAACATGTCGTCCCCTTCACCCCACCAGCCGGTTTCATTCGTATCGATGTGCAGGTAACAGCCGGCGTAGTGGCCTTTCCCGGTCGCCTCGAGGACAACAAAGTTGTCGGCCCCCGTCGCGTTGAGCCGCTGATCCTGCCCCGCCGCATTGGCGCCGATGGGGGCATCCTTCCTTGTTACCAGGTCCCGCTTCCAGTTGGCATGGAACCGCCCCAGGTCTGCCCCCGGACGTTCCCACGCTTCGTAGTCGACGTAGAAGTAGAGGAAGCTGTCCTTGTCGGAATCGTTGGTCACCTCAAAGCGGGCGCCCTCGGCGAAAGGCATCGGCCACCAGCAGTTCATCCCGAGATAGGAGGTCTGCACCGGCAGCGACTGGTGGTAGATCGCCTTGCCATGACCGAGGCCGAAGAAATCACCCACGGGGCACACCACCGACGGTGTCGTCTCGCCGTCCCAGTAGCAGCGCAGTACGAGTCGCTTGAGGTTGTTGTCGGCCTCGCTCGTCGTCATCCAGATGTGGCGCACACAGCCGGCGCCATCCGTCCGGCCGAGCGTCACTGTCTGCCCCGCCTTGATGGGCCAGTTGTCGCGATTGCCACCTGTGGTGTCCCATGAGGACCAGCGGCAGGTCCGTACGCCGGTGCGCAGTTGCGCCAGGCCCGCCAGGGAGGATGCACCCAGATTGGTCATTGTTGTCTCCGCAAGAGTTGCTTGTCGTTCACCGCGTGGTCACCCGCATGGCGCTGACCTGGCCCTGGCGGGCATAGTCAGCCGCTTCTGCCAGGACCCGCGCCGCTTCTTGTGGTGCATGGAAACCCATCGAGTTTTCCGCGGCGATGAAGTCAAGCCGCCATTGTGCCTTGCGCTGCAACTCGCGAGCGGCGGCCAGCTCTGCTTCAGTCGCACCAGCTGCCGTGGCGGCGGCCATGGCGTCCAGCTGGTCCATCAGCGCCGCCCCGGCGCGTTGCAGCAGGCCGTGGTTGCGTTCCTGAATGCCTTCAACACGCGCCAGCATCTCCGTCTCGGACACACGGTGACAGGTCTGGCAGGCCCGGTTGATATTCAGCAACGGACTGCGCACCCAGTGATCGGAGACCTTCGATGCTCCATCGCGGATATAGGGCATGTGGCAATCGGCACAGGCGACACCACTGCGGGCGTGAATGCCCTGGCTCCACAGTTCGAATTCGGGGTGCTACGCCTTCAGAATCTCAGCGCCGCTCTCCGCATGTTTGTAGTCATAGAACCGTTGACCGGACTCGAACTGGGTCTCGTTCCAGAATGCTTCCGTATCATCTGCCGTCAATCCCTTCGCCCAGGGGAAGGTGAGGGGCATCTTGCTGGCGCAATAGTATTCGACGTGGCATTGTCCACACACGTACGAGCGCATCTCGGTCCGTGTGGCGTCCTGATTCGGGTCATACGGTCTGGACCGATCCCCGGCGCGCCACTGCTGTATCGATGGCAGATGGGGCACAGCGGCCTGTCCCGAGGCCAGGGCGCGGATGCCGTTGATGAAGCCGGGACGGGTCACGCGCAGCGACATGTTTTCGGGGCTGTGGCAGTCCACACAGGAGACTGGGTGACCATTGCCCATATCGTGCAGCTTCTGGTTCAGATCCTTGTAGGACCACGAGAAGGTCTGTTCGAAGCCCTTCATTGCATCACCGTCACCCAACTCGCGATAGAGTGGCATGACGGAGCCATGGCAATGCAGGCAGGACCCGGACTGCGGCTTGGTCTGCCTCCCGGTCTGTTCCTGATCAACGAGCATGTAGGCATGCCCTCGACGGTCCCGGTAGTCGATGGAGAAAGCGTAACCGAGGAACATCCGCTTGAGCCACGGGTCCCGCTCGATCTTCTCCGCCGGCAAGGCTTCGGACCCGCCGTGGCC
>JAQCJA010000284.1 GCA_027593305.1 bacterium | reverse complement strand
ATATGGAGCTTCGACAACCTTAACCCGGCATTCCAGTGAGTTGGCTGACCACGAAAAGAGGGACTCGCGCTACGGCGCGAGCCCCTCTTTTTTTGTGCTGATTGCAGTTACAGCTTAGTAGCGGTAGTGTTCAGCCTTGTACGGGCCGCTCTGCTGCAGGCCGAGATAATCGGCCTGCTCCTTGCTGAGCTTCTCCAGCCGGATCCCGAGCTTCTTCAGGTGCAACCGCGCGACCTTCTCGTCCAGTTGCTTGGGCAGCACCGTCACACCCACCTCGTGCTTCTTGGTGAACAGCTCAATCTGCGCCAGCACCTGGTTCGTGAAGGACATGGACATCACGAACGAACTGTGACCGGTAGCACAGCCCAGGTTGACCAGTCGACCCTCAGCGAGCAGGATGATCGAATGCCCGTCGGGGAAGATGTACTCGTCCACCTGGGGCTTGATCTCGACGTGTTTGATGCCCCGGACCTTCTTCAACTGTTCGACCTGAATCTCGATGTCGAAGTGGCCGATGTTACAGACGATGGCGCCGTCCTTCATCTTCTTCATGTGCTCCACCGTGATGACATCCTTGCAGCCCGTGGTAGTGACGAAGATGTCGCCCTCCTTCACGGCCTGCGCCATGGGCATGACTTCGAGCCCCTCCATGGACGCCTGCAGAGCGCAGATCGGGTCGACCTCAGTGACGATGACACGGGCACCGAAGCCCGTCATCGAAGCGACGGACCCCTTGCCCACATCGCCATAGCCGGCGACAACGACCGTCTTGCCTGCAGTCATGATATCCGTGGCCCGCTTGATGCCGTCGAGCAGTGATTCCCGACAGCCGTACAGGTTGTCGAACTTCGACTTGGTCACGGAGTCGTTGACGTTGATGGCAGGGATCTTCAGCGTGCCCTCGCGCAGCATACGCTCGAGGTTGTGCACACCCGTGGTGGTCTCCTCCGACGTACCGCGGATCTCGGCCAGCAACTGCGGGAACTTCGTGTGCACACGGTTGGTCAGGTCGCCACCGTCGTCGAGGATCATGTTGGCACCCTTACCGGACCAGTTCAGCGTCTGGTCCGTGCACCACCAGTACTCCTCCTCCGTCTCACCCTTCCAGGCGAAGACCGGCGTGCCCGTGGCGGCGATGGCGGCGGCGGCATGGTCCTGCGTGGAGAAGATGTTGCACGACGCCCAGCGCACCTGCGCACCCAGCACCTGCAGCGTCTCGATGAGTACCGCTGTCTGGATCGTCATGTGCAGGGAGCCGGCGATTCGTGCACCCTTCAGGGGCTGGCTCTTGCCGTACTCCTGGCGCAGCGCCATCAGGCCGGGCATCTCCCGCTCCGCCAGGCGGATCTCGTTGCGGCCCCATTCGGCCAGGGAGATGTCAGCTACTTTGTAGTCGTTCTTGCGGACCTTGCTGCTGCCGTTGCTCGACTGGCCGTTCTTTTTCGCTCGCGCCGCGGGCTTTTGGATTGTGCTGGTTGCCATGGTTTCCTTCCGGTAAACGTGATGAGTTGAATGTCTGTGTCGTTGTTGGTGGCAATGCCGGGCGCCACCGTATCTGCATGTTGCACCTCAAAACCACTCATCTTCAGCCAGCGGCGCATCTCGGCTGGCTGAAACCCTAGCCACAGATCGGCGAGTTCGCGCAGGCTCTCATCTTCGTGTCGCGCCAGGTCGACGATGGCGAGGTTTCCCCCATCACCGAGCGCTCGCCACGCTTCCGCCAGAGCCACGGACGGCGTCGACACGTGGTGCAGGACCATACATGCCATCACGGCGTCAGCTTCACCGTCGCGCACCGGCAGGTGTTCGAGGTCGCCCAGACGAAATTCGCAACGGTCGCCGTCAGCGCCGGCGGAGGCACGCGCCAGTTCGAGCATGGTTGCGGAGGCATCAACGGCGATCACTTTGTCGGCCCGCGCCAGCAGCGCCGGCAGCAGCAGACCCGAACCGGTGCCGAGATCGAGGATGGTGTCGCAGTGTTCGGGCAGCAACGACAGGGCCACCTGGCGATAATGGGCGCCGTCGAGGGACTGGTGCCGCAGTTCGTCGCCATCACGACGGCTGTCAAAGAAACTCCGGGTCTGTTGGCGGCGGCGCTCGATGGCCGCCTCCATCCGCTGCATGTCTGCCTCGAAGTGCGGCAGGGCACGTTCGTGATCACTGCCGAGGTGGAGCACGTCAGCAACGAGTTTGTCCTGCGGATCGGGGCTGCGCTCATAGTAGATCCACGTGCCCTCCCGCCGCCGCGTGACCAGCCCCGCTTCGGCGAGAATCCGCAGATGTCGCGAGATCCGACTCTGTCCCATGCGCAGGATGTCGATGACCTCATTGACATTGAGGGGAGATCGCGACAGCAGACGCAACAGGCGCAGGCGCGTCTCGTCGGCGAGGGCTTTGTGGATTTGCAGCAGATCGGACATGGGGGGCGAAACTACCAGCGATGTTACGAAAAGTCAAATATCAATATTTCTTGATATAGATACCTCGAACAGGAAGCCGAATAGGAAAACGCCCCGACCGCGACAATACGATCGGGGCGTTGAGGCCCATCGGGGACAGCCCGGCGCGGCTCAGCTCCTGGAGCGGACCTTGTGATTGCCGCGGCTCGGATCGAGTTCCAGCGTCACATATCCGGCCGCCGCCGCCGCTTCGAGCAGTTCGTTGAAGTTGCGGAAACCAAAGCGTTTTTCATTGAACCCGGGTTCGACGCGGCGCAGGGTCTGCTTCACCAGGGAACTCCACAACGGATCGTAGTCCTCCTCGAGGGAGGTGACGATCTGCAGGACCCGGTCCAGAGCCTCTTCCTGCTGCGCCGTCTGCGGTTCTTCCGGCCGCGTCCTGGACTTGGATTTCGTCGTCGATGTCGATGCCGCAGTCGCCTTCGGCTTTGCTGCCGGCTTCCGGCGCCGCTCCTGGCGCTCCTCCTGCTTCTGCACGAGGTCATCGTAGAAAATGAACTCATCACAGCTGTTGATCAGCAGGTCCGACGTGGATTTGCGCACGCCGCAGCCCAGCACGCGCCGATCGTTCTCCTTCAGCTTGGACGCCAGGGGGGAAAAATCGCTGTCCCCCGTGACGAGGGCGAAGGTGTCGATGTGGTCCTTGGCGTAGCTCAGATCTATGGCATCCACGACCATGCGGATGTCGGCCGAGTTCTTGCCGCTGGCCCGGGTCTGCGGGATGTCGATCAGTTCGATGCCGTGCGTGTGCAATTCACGCACCTCATTGCGGTAGCCACCCCAATCGCAGTAGGCCCGCTTGTGCACGATGCGGCCCTTCTCCAGAAAGCGGCGCAGAATGACCTCGGGATTGAACTTCTGCGGCCGCAGACCGATTGCAAGGTTCTCGAAATCGATGAATACCGCAATCAGGGATTCTTCAGACATGGGATGCCTTCACCTCCGCCGGTAGTTGCAGATTGAGGCGCGCCGCTGCCGCCACGATCTTGTCCCACGTTCCCGGCGGGATGGGGATGCCGTGAGTACTTCGGTCCAGCAGTGTGCGTTGTTGTGGATCGCCAGGCACCATCACCTCGTCGACACCATCCTGTGTGGGCAGCGATTTCTCCGCACGCACGAGCTCATCCACTTCCGTGCTCATCTTCTCTACGTCGGTGAACATCGATATGTCGACGGCGGCGATGAAACTGTTCTGTGCGCCATTTTTCGGTTTGTCCCCGGCGCGGTCCGCCAGGATGTGCGGTGCCAGCAGGGCATTGCCAGCCATGAGGCTGGTGAAACACTCAAACATGAAGGCGAGGCCGTAGCCCTTGTAGCCGCCGGCGGGGCGCAGAAAGCGGGCCAGCGCCGGGTCCGTCGTCGGTTTGCCGTCGGCATCGAGGGCCCAGTCGTCACCCAGGGGTACCCCCTGATCGGCGGCGACCATCAGTCTGCCGAAAGCGACGATGCTCGTCGCCATGTCGAAGATCACGGCTCCACGGTCCCTTGAGGGTACCGCGAAGGCGATGGGGCTGTTGTGGGTTCCTGCAGCTTTGGCTCCGGGGGGAGCCATGTTCGGCGGATCGCAGACCACAGCGATCCCTGCCAGGCCCTGCAGGGCAAGCTTCTCCACGTAGTAGCCCATGGCGCCCTGGTGGGTGGTATTGCGGATCAGTCCCCAACCGACACCTGCGGCGCGGGCCTTCTCAGCGACGCGATCCACGGCGAAACTCGTCACCACCGGTCCCATGGCGTGGTCACCTTCGATGAAGATCGCCCCGGCACGTTCGGAGATCACACGGATTTCGGGGCGTACATTCATGGCGCCGGAATCGATGGCTCTCTGGTACGACTCCAGACGGATGACGCCGTGCGAGTCGACGCCGCGCAGGTTGGCCCACACCAGCACCCGCGCCTCGATCGCTGCATCCGCCGCCGGCATGCCGAGGCCGGCGAAAACCTGCGTCGTGAAGCGCTCGAGATCCGTCGCGTCTATACGTCGGGCTGCCATCAGCGAAACTCCGGTCCAGGGATGCGGTTCCAGACGGTGGGTGCAACGTCGCCATCATAGGTGGGATGCAACGAACCGATCGTTGCCAGCGGCTCGCCATCCCACGTGTCGGGCAGCTGCGCGCCACCGATGAAGGCACGCACACCCTCGGGCAACTCGTCCCACGCCGGGTAGTACCACAGAGTGATCACCGTGCGTCGATGATCCGAGGTGTTGGCGTGGGACGCATGCAGCATGCGGGAATCGCCGATGACGAGACTGCCCGCCTGCACCGGTACGTCGACTTCCCCTGCAGCGGCGTGGTAGGCCGGGTGATCGGGATCGGTCACCGCCCGCAGATCGTCCGTATGGGCGTCGGGCACGGCATCGTGCATCTTGTGGCGCTTGCGATGTGATCCGGGAATCAGTCGCAGGCAACCGTTGGCGCGGCTCGTGTCGACCAGGTAGTACATCAGGAACGCCTGCGGCGGATGCGCCCAGGTCTGGCTGATGGGGTCATTCCAACCCCACCAGTCCTGATGCCAGAACAGTGCCGGGCTGTGCGGCGGCTTGCTGATGACGTAACCGGAGGCCCACCTGGGGTTGGTATAGCCCAGCGTCGTCAGCGCCCGGAGTGCGCCGGGGGCTGCGACAAGCTCGGCGAAGAACGGATCGTCGGTGACAGGAACCAGGCTTCCCGTCGACTTCTGGATGGCGAAATGCTCGGCGGACTGGGCCTCGAGGAGGCGATCGGAAGCCTCACGGGTGCGCCGCAACAGATCATCATCGAGAACACTGTCAAACACACAGAAGCCGTCGCGTTCCAGTTGCTGGCGCTCGGTCGATGTGGACATGGTCATCATCGGACAGGTGTTTCCTTGCGTTGGCGTCATGGAGGTGCCAAGATAGCAGTTCCCTTCATCCTCTGAAAGCGACCCCATGCTGAGAATCGTCGATCAGGGCAGCATCTCCCACGTCCCTGGGCGGGGTGCCTACATGCCGTGGATCACGCCGCTGGCAGATGGGACCTTCATCGCCTGTCAACACGTCGGCGCCGAACTCGGATCTGACGACAATCACATGATTGTGCTCCGGTCCGCCGACGGTCGCACGTTTGCCGAGCAAGGCACCGTCGGTCCGTGCGGCGATGGCTACGCCTACCGGGCACCACAGATCAGTATCGTCGACGGCCAGCGCCTGGTACTGGTCTGCAGTCGCTTTGAGACCGGTGGTGGCACAGGCCTGTTTGATCCCGCAACCGAAGCCCTGCGGCGCCCCGAGATGTGCCTGTTCTGGTCCGTTGACCTCGGCACGACATGGACGGCAGAGCCGCAGATCGTTCCCGTCGACCTGCCCCCCGAGCGCTACACCTGGAACAGTGCCGGGCAGTTGCTGCAACTGCGCCCGGACCGCTGGATGTGGCCTCTGGAGACCTGGAAACCCGCCGGCTACGATGGCCCCCCGGATCAGCGTGCCTGGGCGTTGTTCTCCGGCGATCAGGGCACCAGCTGGGGCGAGTTGACCGTCGTCGCCGACGATCCCGAGGGCGCCGTGCTCTACTGGGACCAGATGAACTGCCGTCTGGACGATGGCCGCATCTACACGGCCTTGTGGACTCACTTGTACGGCACGAGCCACGACATCGAAAACCACTGGGTTCTGTCAGCCGACGACGGTCACACCTGGTCAGCACCGCAGCCGACCAACCTCCGTGGTCAGGTGTGCACGCCGATCCCTCTGTCGGACGGACGTGTTGCTGCCATCTACAATGATCGCCATGAGCCCCAGGGCGTTCGCATCGCCGTCTCTGAGGATCTGTCTCGCTTCGACACAGAACACCAGGTGACGGTTTTCGACGCCGGTGCTGAAGCCACCCTCGGCCGGCCGCAACACGACAATTTCCTCGCCGAACACATGCTCATCGCCTTTGGCAAGCCGGGGGGGC
>JAQCJA010000283.1 GCA_027593305.1 bacterium | reverse complement strand
ACCCACCCAGCCCGGCGAGCCCGCGTGCACTAGCTTGCACAGCCGTTGATGCCGTCTGGTCCACATATGTTGGCCATCGCATCCAATCGATTGACTGTCTCCCCAACTCTCTCGACCTCTGTGGCCCGTGACCATCTTCGAGTGAGAAGAAAACATTGCGTTGACTGGGTCGTTCACATGGACATGCGGTTTTGGTCATACTTGGATGTCTAGGAAGTTTGCAGGTTCCGACCGGCAGCATCAGACTCGAACTGCTCAGTCTGCCAGAGCTTTAGCCACGGCACGGGGGTTCTTGGACGCGATCTTGAGCAAGGCGCGAGCTGGCCCTTCCGGTTGACGCCGTCCCTGCTCCCAATTCTGCAGTGTCGAGACGCTGACACCAATCATCAGGGCGAACTCGGACTGAGATGTGCCAAGGCTCTTCCGAACTGCTTTTACATCCGCCGGCTTGAACTCGGTGACGCGCGTTGGCTCTGACTCACCTCGGTGAATCTTGCCTGCCTGGCGTACACTCGTGACCAAACGGTCGAAGTCTTGGTCTTTCAACTCAACTCCTCCTGTACGATGCGACGCAGGATCTTCACTTGTCGGGGCGAAAGGTCATCCTGGCGGGTCTTCGGATACATCGTCAGGAAGTAGATCGTGTCGTCATCTCGAACCCAATAGTAAATGACCCTGACGCCTCCGCGCTTGCCGCCACTCTCCCTTCGCCACCGAAGCTTGCAGAGTCCGCCGCTCCCAGGAATGACAGGTCCCGCGTCCGGGCGAAATAGCAGCGCTTGTTGCAGTGCCTTGTACGAGTCGTCCGTAAGAAGGATGTTGGTCTGCCATCTGTTCGTCGTGCCTGCCGTTTGGGTCTGCCGTGTCAGTCTGGCGCTGTGCCTCTCTGACCCAGGATACGATACACGCGATTCCGGTTGGTGCCCAGCAGTCGGGTTGCGGCGGACACGTTGCCTGCCGACCTGGCCAGGGCCTGCTCCACCACCCAGCGCTCTGCGGCGTTGATCGCCTCATCCAGATCCAGGGGCAGGCTGGGTCCATCTGCTGAAGTGCCTTCACCCGTTGCTTGAGTGCCCTCCGATGTGATCACGCTCGGGACAGCACCATCAAAGCGCAGGTGATGTGCCTCGATACGATCACCCCCCGAACAGCCGATCAGGGCACGCTCCATGACGTTCTTCAACTCGCGCACATTTCCGGGAAAGACATAGTCCCGCAGCGTCTGCAATGCCTCTGCGTCGATTTCTGGGATCGAGCGCCCCATCTCTGCCGCGAAGAGGGTGGCGAAGTGCTCCGCCAGCAACGGAATGTCATCCGGTCGTTGACGCAACGGCGGCGCCGTCACCGGGAAACGCGCCAGCCGGTAGTAGAGATCCTGGCGGAAGGCACCGGCGGCGATGCGTTCCTGCAGATCCATGTTCGTTGCCGCCACGACCCGAACGTCCACTTGCCGGCTCACGGTAGCGCCAATCCGTGTGACCACGCCGTCTTCAAGTACACGCAACAACTTGGCCTGCTGCTCAAACGCCATCTCACCGATCTCGTCGAGGAACAGCGTGCCGCCGTGAGCGGCTTCGAAGGACCCGGCGCGATCCTCGGTGGCGCCGGTGAAGGCGCCCTTCACGTGGCCGAAAAGCAGCGACTCCGCCAGGTCGCGCGGCAAAGCAGCACAGTTGATCGGCAGGAAGGGTCCGCCGCTGCGGGGTCCCCCGTGATGGATGGCGCGCGCGATCAGTTCCTTGCCCGTGCCGCTTTCACCGCTGATCAGCACCGTTGTCGCCGGGTTGTCCTGCAACAGGCGGATGTCGTCGAAGATGCGACCGATTGTGGCGCTCTTGCCAACGAAGCCGTCGATCTTCCACTGGCCCTTCTCGCGCTCGGAGAGCACCGACAACTGGCTGTCCAGCTTCTCCCGCCGCTCGATCTCCGCCTGCAGCGCCTCGTTCTTGTCGCGCAGTTCACGCGTGAGTCGATGCATGCGCACGTGTGTTTCCACGCGCTTTAGGACCTCGCCCTCCTGGAAAGGCTTGACCACGTAGTCGACTGCGCCCAGCTCGAAGCCGCGGACGATGTCGTCGCCCAGGTCCCGCGCCGTGCAGAAGATGACGGGGATCTCGCGTGTCTCTGGCGCCGCTTTCAACCGCCGACATACCTCAAAGCCGTCCATCTCCGGCATCATCACATCCAGCAGGATCAGATCCGGCAGAGCGCGCGCCGCGTTCTTCAGCGCCACCGCGCCACTGGGCGCCAGCAGCACCTGGTAGCTGGCGCTTTCCAGGACGCGGCGCAACACGTCGAGATTGGCCGGTTGATCATCGACGAGCAGAATCCTGGGCGGTAACGGGTGCTCGGCGGGAGGCTCAGCCATGGGTGATCGACTCCAGTGCCGTCAGTATTCCCCCCATATCCTGCCTCTGGCTCAAGCTGCGCAGGTGGGCAGCCAGATCCCGCCCGCTGTCTCCCAGCTGCTCAAGCTCGCTGCAGTATGTCTCGATCTCAGTCACTGAATAGAGTTCGGCTGCTTCCCGCAGGCGTGTGTGCAGATCGGTCGTCAGGCGCAGGCCATCGAAGTGCTCAACCCTGACCCCTGCTTCTTGCCCCGGCTTGGGATCCGCACTCTCAAACTCCACCCCAAGGTGTTGCGCCAGGCAGGCGCACAACCGTTCGAAACGGAAGGGCTTGTCGATGAAGTCATCGAAACCCGCCGACAGAAAAGACGCGCGCTCGTGGTCAAGGACCGAAGCCGAAATGGCGACGGCTTTCACCGTGGCGACCTTGCCAGCCATCTGCCGCAGGTGGCGTATTGCTTCCAGGCCATCCATGACCGGCATGCGCACGTCGAAGAAGACGATATCCGGCGTCGATGCCTGCAGCAGGTCCAGCGCCTCACGCCCATTGGCGGCGGTCTCCACCGTCGCCCCCAGGCCCTGCAGCATCTTCTCGAGGATGTCACGATTGGCGCGCACATCATCGGCGACGAGGGCGTGGATCGTATGCCCCGCCGCCAGCCGCCGCACGTCCGCGTAACGGCCGTCTTCGCCGTTGACCAGTGCACCCGTCGATGGGGGCAGCGTTATGGCAAAAGCGAAGGTCGAACCCATTCCCGGTGTGGACTCGACGACCAACTGGCTGCCCATCAGCTGCAGTTGCCGGCGGGCAATGGCCAGGCCCAGGCCGCTGCCCCCTTCGCGCTTGCCAGCTGCACCTTGCTGGAAGGGCTGGAAGATCGACGCCTGCTCTTCCCGGGTCAGCCCCGGGCCGGAGTCCTGTACTTGGAAGCGGTAGCTGTCGCCATCTCCAGGATGCACCCTCAGTACGATCTGACCGGTATCTGTGAACTTCACCGCGTTGCCGAGCAGATTGATCAGCACCTGGCGCAGCTTGGCCTCGTCGGCATGGACCGGCGTCGGGCCCCCGGGCAGTCCCTCCAGCTGCCAGGCGAGCCCCTTGCTGCTGGCGTGCAGGTCGAACATCACCCCAAGGCCCTCGACCATCTCACGCAGGTCGAAGTCGGATGGCGCCAGGGCCATCGCCCCTGCTTCAATCTTTGACAGGTCGAGCACATCGTTGATCAAGTGCAGCAGGTGATCACCGCTGCTCTGGATCGTCGCCACCGCCTGCTTGTGATCCTCCGACAGATCATCGGCGCGGCGCAGGATCTGCGCGTACCCGAGAATGGCGTTCATGGGCGTGCGGATTTCGTGCGACATGTTGGCGAGGAACTGTGACTTCGCCCGGTTGGCAGACTCGGCGGCGTCGCGGGCGCGGGATAACTCCTGGTTGCGCTCTTCAAGTCGGACAAAGTCGAGGTAGCGTCGGTAACCGGCGGAAGCGACTTCGGCGAGGCGTTCGAGCAGGGCCTTTTCGTCGTTGTCGAAGGGCCGCTCGACGCGGCCCACGGCGAGAGTGCCATATTCGTAAGGAACATCGAGGACCCAGCGTGAACCCTCGCCCGGATGGTCGATCCCGCGCTGGAACGATTCGCGCCGCTTCCAGTGTTCGAGCAACTGCCGGCCATCGTCGAACGTGTTCAGACGCGCGCCGTCGTCACGTCGGCCTTCGAGATCGCCGGGTATGTCGCCTGGGCCGTAGAACTTGCCGATGCCGGTGTCGGCATCGATCACGCTGAAGGTGAAGCCACGCGTCGCGATACCACTTTCGCCCAGGAAGCCATGGATCAGGTGGATGACCGGAAACAGGTCATCGGTCTTTGTCATCGACGCCACCGCAGAACGGACCTGCTCCAAACCACGCTCCACCTTGAGTTCCGCGTTCTGCGCCCGCAGCCGCCGGTCGCGGCGCACGACGCGCCGCGTCTGCCAGCCCACGAGCCCCAGGGCCAGCACGAGCCCTCCCGCCCAGCTCATGCGCTCGTATGGCAGATGCACATTCAGTTGCACGCGTGCCGGCTCGGTGGAGTAGTTCAGATCGCGATCGACGGCTTTCACCTCAAATGTGTAGTCACCCATGGGCAGATTGGCGTACCGCACGCTTGTTGTGTAGGCGACACGCCAGTCGTCGTGTGCACCCAGCAGGCGATAGACAAAGGCCAGACGTCCCGGCGCGGTGCGGAAACTCGAACCGGAAAACTCGAAGGAGACCTCCGTCTGCGTATTCGGCATTGACACCATCGCGGTCGGTCCCAGTTGGCGATCGGTGGAGATGTCCTGGATGCGAATACCAGGGGGCGTCTTGCTTGGCTGGTATCGCGTCAGGCCACCTTCCGTGGCAATCCAGATGGTACCGTCTGGATCTTCAAAGGTCTCCTGTGCTGCCGTGTGCGGGAGACCGTCGGCGGCGTCAAACCGTTGGACCACCAGACCATCGTATATGAACACGCCGCCGCCAAACGTGCTGATCCAACGAATGCCCCGTCGATCTTCCATGACATCCAGCACTCGCGAGTGTCTCATTCCTTCTTCCGTGGACAACTCCTGCAGACTGTCGCCCGTCACCAGGAAGATCCCCTTGTTCCAGTCGTAAGCCAGGAGCCGGCCCTGGCGATCCTGATGCATCATGGGGATGATGCCCTGCCGCAGCCACTCGCCCATGCCTGCCACGTCGGCAACGGATCGCGCCTCGGGCGGCGCGTCTCTGGGGAGGGCACCCGCAAACCATGGGACCTGACCGACCCCGTGAGAGGCAAGCCCTAGCGCCAGTGGCTCACCCATCACACGGTTCCCGCGAATGTGCAACAGGCCGTCGCGGTAGCTGCCTGCCCAAATCGCACCTTCAGAGTCCTCGATGAGACGATCGAAGATGCCGCCGCCGGCGATGCGCTTACAGTCACGCTGCCGACAACGGAGCGTGCCGTTGTTCACGGTGCCGAGCCACACTGTTCCATCTTTGGCCAACAGTATTTCGAAAACGTTGGCCCGCGCGCTGGGAATGGGCTCGAAGTGATCGCCGTCCAAGGTTGCCGCGCCCTCCCATGTTCCGGCCCAGATCGTGCCCTCTGCATCCTGCCTCACGGACATGACACCGTCATTCGGCAACCCATCACGCGTCGTGAAGGTATGTATCTCGTCTCCGACGAAGCGTCCTGCCCCATTGCCGGACGTGCTGCGGAAACCAGTGCCGTACCAGAGACCTCCATCACGATCCACGAAGGCGGCGCTGATGCCTGGCATTGCCAGTCCATCCTCCTGTCCGATCCTGGTCAGCAGGTCACCATCCCATCGTTGAAAACCATCGCCTTTGCCAGCCCAGATACGCCCGAGGGCATCCGTCTCGATCGCCAGACATTCGGCTCGGTCCTCGCTGTCCATTTGCTCGACGACACCATCGACATTGCGATACACACCTGTTTCTGTTGCGAACCAGGCGCTGCCATCTTCCGCCACAGTGACATCGTTGACGCGGTCGCTGCCAGCCTGCACCACCTGTCCCATGCTGCCTGCCGCATTCAGGCGAAGAGCGAAACCGTGCGATCCCAGCCACAGAGCGTCATCAGTCAGCGTCAGGCTCGTTGGGGCAAACGGCGGGGCGTACGTATAGATGGAGTCACCGATGATTCTCTGCAGTGTCGCAGGCCTGTGTGCACTGAATTCCATGCCATCGCGGAATGGCGTTGTGAGAAGCCAGAGGCTCCCGTCACCCGTCGCCTGCACAGCTGTGACATAGTCGCCAGCCAGGCCATCGTCACGAGAGAACGTGGTGAAACTCGCACCATCAAAAACCGTCAGGCCCACCGCATCCGAATGCGTAGCACCACAGGCAAACCAAAGCCGGCCCTGTGTGTCCTCACTGATCGCGCCGACGCCGTTGCCACACAAGCCGTCGCGCGCCGAGTAATTGTGAAACTCCTGCCCGTCATACCGACTGACGCCGTTCAGAGTGGCGAACCAGATCCCCTTGCTTCGATCCTGCGCGATGGCATGCAC
>JAQCJA010000282.1 GCA_027593305.1 bacterium | reverse complement strand
TGATATCGATCGCTCCGGAACGCACGAGGGTATCGGTGATCTCCAACGCTTCTTCCCCACAGTCGGGCTGTGACACAAGAAGATTGTCCACATCCACACCAAGCCGGCGGGCAAAGGTGACATCGAGGGCGTGCTCGGCATCAACAAATGCTGCCGTGCCGCCGCGCTTCTGGGCCTGAGCCACCGCGGACAGGGCACACATGGTCTTGCCCGCGGACTCAGGACCAAACATCTCGATGACACGACCACGGGGCAGACCCCCGATGCCCAGTGCTGCATCCAGGGAGAGGCACCCTGTGGGAATGATGTCAATGTCGACGACGTGATCTTCGCCCAAACGCATGATGGCGCCCTTGCCAAACTGCTTTTCCACCTGTGCCAGTGCCTGCTCCATGGCTTTTGCGCGGTCCTTGGGGTCGCCGCCACCGCTGCGGCCTGGCTGGTACTTGGAGGTTGCCATCAGTTTGAAACTCCTTCGTGCAGAACGGTGGGACTGTGGGCTGGGACGCGTGGGTGAGCGAATCGTGTTTTAGACCTGCACAAAAGGATAGTGGTAGTTTGTGCAGGTGTCAAGATATTTTCTGCATTCCGCCTGGACCGCCAGGATCACTCTATTGTGACAGGTGGTCCGCAAAGCTCGGGCCGGGCGAGTGTGTACCTGGAAAGTGCTTCCAGAACAGAGAGTTACAACGATGTGAAGAACTCGAAAAGAGAGCCAAGTGGGTGTTGCGCTACACACCGTCGTAGGCGGACGGTGGCATTGCCAGGATCAGCCGGGAATCGCGCCTGTAACGATTCTGGGGATTCCGGCCAGGTCCTGCCGGGTGCTCACCGTGGATGAGTCAAAACCGGCGTCGCACAGCAGGGCCTCGACATCAGCGGACTGGCCGGCCCCCACCTCGATGAAGACGCGCCCGGCTGCGAGCAGATGCGCTGCGGCCAGCGGCACAAGACGACGAATCACATCCAGACCATCCACACCACCGTCGAGAGCCAGATGCGGCTCGTGGTCGCGGACTTCCGGTTGCAGCGCCGCTATATCGGCACTGGCGATGTACGGGGGGTTGCTGACGATGGCGGCGAAACGGGCATCGGCGCCCATGGGCACCAGCAGATCGGCGCAGAGAAACCGGATGCGATCCTGTACCCCGTGGCGCTCGGCATTGCCGCGGGCCACCGCCAGGGCTGGGGCGGACAGGTCTGTCGCCAGAACACGTGCTGCCTGGCATTCGCGGGCGATGGATACGGCGATGGCCCCTGAACCACAACCGACATCGAGCACCTCCCCTGCCGGTTGCTCGCCGAGAAAGGCCAGGGCCTCTTCCACGAGGATCTCCGTTTCGGGACGCGGCACCAGAACCCGCTCATCGACCTGCAGATCCAGCAAACGAAAACCGGCGTCACCGGTGATGTACTGCAGAGGGCGCCCGGTCAGACGTTGTCGCACGAGACGGCGAAAGCTGGCTACTTCGGCGCTTTGCAGGACCTTCTCGAATTGCAGGTACAGGTCGATTCGGCGCACACCCAGCGCCGCGGCGAGCATCCACTCTGCTTCCAGGCGGCTGCTCTCGAGTCCCTTCGAGGCAAGAAATTCTGTGGCCTGTCGTAACAGATCGAGCAGCTTCCAGCTGCGCTCTTCAGTCATGGGCCGCTGTCAATTGCCGCGCGGACTCAGCCGCCGTCGACGCTGGCCCGCGCGAGGCGTTGCTCCTGGTCGACCTCAATGAGTCTGTCCACGAAGGGGTCGATACCGCCATCGAGAACGTCTTCGAGTTGATGCACGGAGACACCGATGCGATGATCGGTCACACGGCTCTGGGGATAATTGTACGTGCGAATCTTGGCAGACCGATCCCCGGAGCCGATCTGCAGCCGACGTTCCTTCGACATGGCTGCCTCCTGCTCCACCTTCTGTTGCTCGAGCAATCGGGCGCGCAGCACCTTCAGGGCCTTGGCCTTGTTCTTCAGCTGCGATTTCTCGTCCTGACAGCTGACGACCAATCCGGACGGTTTGTGGGTGATGCGCACAGCGGAATCTGTCGTATTGACGCTCTGCCCACCGGGGCCGCTGGATCGATAGACGTCGATGGTGATGTCTTCCGGATTCACTTCGATATCGACCTCTTCAGCTTCGGCCAGGACAGCGACGGACGCGGCGGATGTGTGAATCCGGCCACTGGCCTCCGTCTTCGGCACGCGCTGAACGCGATGCACACCACTTTCGAATTTCAGCCGCCCGTAGGCTCCCGTGCCGGACACCATGAAGATCACTTCCTTGAACCCGCCGGAAGGATTGAGACTGGAAGACAGGGGCTCCATGGTCCACCGATTGCGCTCGGCAAAGCGTTCGTAGAGCCGGAACAGGTCGGCGGCGAACAGACCCGCCTCGTCCCCTCCGGCACCGGCCCGGACCTCAACGATCGCATTGCGACTGTCGTTGGGGTCCTTGGGAATCAGCAGGACCCGGAGTTCGGCCTCGACCTGATCGACCTCTGCCTTCACTTCCTGGAGCTCCACCCGAGCCAACTCGACGAGATCGTCGTCCTCATCGGCATCAAGGATCTGCTGGGCTTCCTCGCGGCGGGCAAGAGCCTGTCTGTAACGTACCGTGGCATCGACAGTCTCGCGCAGGTCGCCCGCCGTGCGAGCCAGCCGCTGCAGTTCGTTGGGACGTCTGGCGATCTGCGGATCGGACAGACGATCACTGAGTTCGCGGTATCGGGCCTCGATGCCGGCAAGTCGATCGAGCATGCTCATCGCGTGCCGCCCGTGGCGGCCAGCGGCACGCCAGGCACGTCGGCCAGTGACCGGCGCCAATCCGCCCACGTTGCATAGGCAACGGTCGTTTCCTGTCCAAGGGCACAGCGCAGGGCTACCAGGGCGACCTCGATCTGATCATCCGCCGGCTCTTTTGTGGTGATTCTCTGCAGCCACAGGCCGGGCTTGATCAGAATACGGGTCACGGGATGATTGCGCTTGCGACCCGACAGTTTCAGCAGTTCGAAGCTGATCCCGGAGATGAGGGGCAGGACACTCATATGGGTGAGGAAGCGCTCGAACAGACTCTGCGCGTGACCAAAGACGTCGACGAAGGCTGTATCGACGATGGCGAATACCAGGATCGAGATGAGGACGACGATCAGCAGAAAGCTCGTGCCACAACGGGGATGAAGTCGGCCGAAGTCACGCGCTTCCGCCACCGTCAGATCGGCACCGGCTTCCATCGTGAAGATGCTCTTGTGCTCAGCGCCATGATACTCAAAGACCCGGCGGATGTCGCTCCAGTGTCCGATGCCCCACATGTAGCCGATGAGGATGGCCGTGCGCACGGCACCGGCGACCAGGTTGAATCCCAGCGCACCCTTGGCGGCACCCGTCACCTGAGCTGCCGCCAGGGGCAGAAAGAAGAAGATCCCGATCCCCAGAGACAACGACACGACCAGGGTTGCTCCCAGGGCCAGTCGGTTCTTCCAAGCCGGCGCCGACTCTTCGGCAGGAGCCAGACCACGCTCGTGTCGCTCCGCCTGCATGGCCACGTCCGCCGACACATTCAGTGTGCGCAACCCGAGGATCATCATCTCGAGGAAAGCGATGGCGCCACGCAATACAGGTATGCCCTGCACGCCGAGGCGCCGACTCCATGATTCGTGCTCGATCTCGTGCACGACGATCTGACCATCAGGCGTACGTACAGCGGTGACAATGCGGGTACCGGCCCGCATCATCACGCCCTCGATCACGGCCTGGCCGCCGATCGGCAGATCTTCGGTACGTTTCGCTTCGCGGTCTGCCATCATCCCCTGCTGGATTGTCTGCCGGCGTCAGACACGCCGTCGCGCACGAAAAAGGGTGATGGAATCACCGCGATGCCGGGTGGCATCAGGGGGTTCCATCACCCGGTTTCCGAATACGGCTGATGTGCTAGCTGCCCGTCGTCTCTGCGGCGGCGGCGGGTGCTTGGGCGGCGGCCTCTGTTGCGGCCTCCACTTTCTTTCCATAACGCAGGCGGAATTGCTCGATGCGACCGCCCTTGTCGTTCAACTGCTGGTCCTTGCCGGTATAGAAGGCATGGGACGCGGAACTCAGATCGAACTTGATAACGGGATACTCGTTCCCGTCTTCCCATTTGATCGTTTCACTCGACGATGCCGTCGACCGGGTGAGCACCTTGAAGTCGGAACTCAGGTCGTGAAACACGACCGACCGGTAATTGGGATGTATGCCTTCTTTCATGGCTCTTCCTCGCGAACTCCTGCAGGTAACTGGAGCTTGATAAGATAAAGTACCGAACCTGAGCAGCAAGGCCCGCGTGTCACGGGCCGCTACAGGTCAGTCGTTCATGGCCTTGAGAAACTCCTCGTTGCTCTTTGTGCCTTCCATGCGTTCCAGCAGAAACTCCATGCCTTCGACGATGCCCATTTGATTGAGAATGCGCCGCAGGATATGGGAGCGGGTCAGTTCGAACTCGGACAGAAGGAGTTCTTCCTTGCGTGTGCTGGTCTGAGTCACGTCGATGGCGGGCCACGTGCGACGCTGACTGAGGCGGCGATCGAGGGTCACCTGCATGTTGCCGGTCCCCTTGAACTCCTCAAAAATGACCTCGTCCATGCGGCTGCCCGTATCGACGAGAGCCGTGCCGATGATGGTCAGGCTGCCGCCCTCTTCGACGTTACGCGCGGCGGCGAAGAAACGCCTGGGATGCTGCAGCGCCGTCGAATCAACGCCACCTGTCAGGATGCGACCGGAGTGTGGTGTAACGACGTTATAGGCCCGAGCCAGACGTGTGATACTGTCGAGAAGAATGACCACGTCCCGTTTGTGCTCGGTGAGGCGCTTGGCCTTTTCGATGACCATCTCGGCGACCTGGACGTGCCGCGTGGCTGGCTCGTCGAAGGTTGAACTGACGACCTCACCATTGACGGAGCGCGACATCTCGGTCACTTCCTCGGGGCGTTCATCGATGAGCAGCACGATGAGGACACACTCCGGATGGTTGGTCGTAATTGCATTCGCCAGCTTCTGCAGCAACATCGTCTTGCCGGTAAAAGGCGGCGCCACGATCAGACCACGCTGCCCCTTGCCGATGGGGGACAACAGGTCGAGGACCCGCGTTGTCGGGTCCTTCGGATCATGCTCCAGCAGCAACCGCTCACGTGGGTGCAGAGCTGTGAGGTTCTCAAAAATCGTCTTGCTCTTGGTAACTTCCGGATCCTCGAAATTGATCGCCTCCACACGAAGCAGAGCGAAGTACTTTTCGTCATTTCGGGGCGGCCGGATCTGGCCGCTTATGGTGTCGCCTGTGCGCAGACTGAATCGCTTGATCTGTGAGTGCGATACGTAGATGTCGTCCGGGCCCGGCACGTAGTTGTAACTCGGCGAACGGAGAAACCCGAAGCCTTCATCGAGCACCTCGAGGACCCCCTGAGCGAACAACAGGCCGCTACGCTCCGTCTGCGCTTTCAGGATCGAGAAGATCAGTTCCTGCTTGCGCAGGGAATGATGGTCGTCGATGCCGAGTTCCTTGGCCAGCTTCTGCTGGTCCATGATACTCATCAACTGCAACTCGATAATGTTCAGCTTCTCGCCGGTCTGCTCGCTGGGCTCACCGCCATTGGCGCTCTCAGCCTCGAGCCGCTCGGCGGCCTCGTGCATGCGGGCACGTTCGCTGTTGCGCTCACGATCTACTGTAGTGCGGGGGGGATTTCGGCTGCGAGTACCACGGGTACGGTTACCACTGCGCTCATTGCGCTCGCTATTGCGCTCGGGGGGCATCTACGGAGAACCTTTCCGAGGTAGGCTGGCTGAGGAGGATGTCGGCTTTGCGAGATCCGCGGGGACAGGATGTCCCCGTACCTCAGTGGGTGGGATGAATGAAAGTCGGAAATCGCGCAGGGCGACCGACGTGTTTTGTTCGGGGGACTTACCAGATGCCAGGCGACCACGAAGCGCCGAATTGGCCATCGCGGAAAAAAAGCCCCACCAGCAAGAAACCTGATTCAGGGGTGTTTGAAACCGTTTGTTCTACGCCGCGATGCCAGCGAAAAGACTGACCGCAGTCAGAAAGATGTGCGACAAAAGAAAGATGTGCGTCAGAAAACGAAGGTTGGATTTTGTTGCAGATCGCCGGGGCAACCAGAAAAGGAGCCCCGAAACTTCCTGAGGATTACCGTTTTGCAGGTAGGAGGAAAGCTATCTAGGCTCCGAGGGATTGTCAAGCCTGCTCTGCGAAGCAGAGTCTGTTCCATCAGTTCCCCGGCAGGGCGGAGGGAGGGCGCAGTCGCCCGAAATTGTCAGCAAAGATAAAGAAATCGTCGAAGTCGATCACATGGTTCGGACTCAAGTCGTAGAGCGGATCGTAGGAGGCCTGGCCATCGACGGTGCCGAAGTGATCGGCGAACAGAAAGAAATCA
>JAQCJA010000281.1 GCA_027593305.1 bacterium | reverse complement strand
TGGGCAGGCCCCTGCCACCTGCCAGCAACACCCGGGGTGATCAGTTGGGAATGCTGTAAGATGTTACTGGCCATAGACACATCGACTCCAGCCGGCAGCGTGGCAATTCAGGAGTCAGGTCGAACCTTGTCTTTACGGACATTCGACGCTGTGCGTGAGCACTCGCGCAGGCTGTTCGGTGAAATCGACGCGGTTCTCGCCGATGCCGGGCGGCAGCGGGCGCAAATACGCAGCGTGGCGGTCACGACGGGTCCAGGGTCCTTTACGGGGTTGCGCATCGGGCTCAGTGCCGCCAAGGGGTTGTGTATGGGGTTGGGCGCGAGGCTGATTCCGCTCTCCACGCTTGAGGCCCTGGCGGCCCGGGTGCCTTTCTGTCGGATGCCGGTCTGCACCCTGCTCGACGCCCGACGTGGCGAAGTCTATGGCGCCGTCTATGACACTTCCGGGGGTGAACCCCGTCAGATCCATCCGCCGTGTGTGGATGCGCCCCATCAGCTACTGGCGCACTGGGGTCTTCAGGACGTACTGTTCACAGGTGATGGCGTGGACCGCTGGTCGGATTTGTTGTCCGGGGTGTCAGGCGCAAGACTGGCGCCGCCTTCGGTTCGTCGTCCCTGTGCTGCCGCCGCGGCCTGGCTGGCAAGCTTGCGCTCACCCGCTACCGACGCTGATCCGGCACTGGTGGAGCCAGTTTATGTGCGGACGCCAGCATTTGCGCCGGCAGTATCGGCACCGGCTCAATGACAACCACAGCAGGGGTACTTGCCCTTACTTCGGCCGAGATTCAGCGGGTCCTGGAGATCGAGGAGAGGACGTTTCCGCATCCCTGGACGTGGGCCGATTTCGAGTGGCTGTCACAGGAAGAGTGCAGCCTGAAACTGGGGCTCTGGCAGGGCGAGAATCTTGTCGGTTACGTAATCGGGACCATAGGGGCCAGTGTATTCCATCTTGCCAACCTGGCTGTGGATGTGCCGTGTCAACGACAAGGATCGGGTGGTCGCCTGCTGAGGACTGCCCTTGATCGGGCAACCGAACTCAGATGCAGGTCCTGTCGACTGGAAGTGCGTCGCTCCAACCGTGCGGCGCTGTACCTGTATCAAAAATCTGGATTCGCCGTGGACGGGGTTCGACGGCGGTTCTACACCAAACCGGTGGAAGACGCCTGGCTCCTGAGCCGGCCGTTGCCAGCGGAGCCGGAACCCCAGCCCATCATGGTCTACGGATGAGTGCAGGAGAAGATAATGGCTGAAGTCGTTCTCAAGAACATAAGGAAAGTCTTCGACAAGGACGTCGTCGCCGTGGATGACGCCAACATCGAAATCAAGGATCGTGAGTTCGTTGTCCTCGTGGGCCCGTCGGGCTGCGGCAAGTCTACCACTCTGCGGATGGTAGCTGGTCTCGAGGAGATCACCAGTGGCGAGATCTACATCGATGGCATCCTGGTCAACGACATTCCGCCCAAAGATCGCGACATCGCCATGGTCTTCCAGAACTACGCCCTGTATCCCCACATGACCGTCTATCAGAACATGGCCTTTGGTCTGAAGCTGCGGAAGTACCCCAAGGAGGAGATCGAGGCACGCGTTCGAGAGGCAGCGGATATTCTCGGTATTCAGGATCTGCTGGAGCGCAAACCCAAAGCCCTTTCCGGAGGTCAGCGACAGAGGGTTGCGGTGGGGCGTGCCATCGTGCGCAAACCCAAGGTCTTTCTATTCGATGAACCGCTATCCAATCTCGATGCCAAACTGCGCGTGCAGATGCGCACGGAGATCAGCAAACTGCACAGGCGTCTGGATGCGACCATGATCTACGTGACGCACGATCAGACCGAAGCAATGACGATGGGTGATCGCATCGTGGTGATGAAGGATGGCCGGATTCAACAGAACGATACCCCGCTGAATCTGTACAACCATCCGGTCAACCAGTTCGTCGCCGGATTCATCGGCAGCCCGTCCATGAACTTCGTACAAGGCCGGCTCGTGGCCGAAGGTGACCGCCTCGTATTCGACGAAGGACAGTTGCGCCTGCCATTGCCCAAGGGGCAACGGGACCGCCTGAAGGACTACGTCGGCAAAGAACTTACGCTCGGAATTCGCCCCGAAGATATCCACGACCCTGACACCATGGGACGAGATGTCGAGGCCGTCGAGATCGAGGCCCAGGTCGAAGTGGTGGAGCCGATGGGCAACGAGGTCTTTCTGTACCTGTCAACGGGAAAATCTTCTTTCGTTGCCCGCGTCGACCCCGTACACGTTCCCGTCGTTGAGCAGCGTGTCCGCCTCGCCGTGGAGATCGACAAGGCCCATTTCTTCGATCCTGAGACCGAGATCAGTCTCCTGCGTCGCTCGTAGCCGTCGATTCCTTGTCGTTCAGTCGGGTCACAGGACAGCAACGAGCCAAAGCCCAGATCGGTGCGTGGTTCGCCTCGGGGCGAGTCCCCCACACGGTGCTGATTTCGGGACAGGAGGGTGTGGGCAAGCGGCGACTGGCTCTCGAACTGGCCAAGGCCATCAGTTGTCGACAACGCCCCGGAGACGGGTGCGACACCTGCCCATCCTGTATCAAGGCTGATACCCTCTCTCACCCCAATATCCACGTACTGTTGCCTCTGCCGACAGGCACCTCTCGCAGCACGACCGACGCTGAGCAGTTCTCTGCTCTGCGAGAGGCAGCCCTTGAGTATATGGCTGGTGGAACTGTGGCTCGCAGTGGCAGCAATCTGCCCAAGGATCACCTGATGCTGTTACAGCGCGAGATGTCCTTCGCGCCAACCGAAGCCCCGAAGCGTGTCGCCATCATCTTCGAGGCGGACTGCATGCAGCGGGCCGGGGCCAACTCGCTGCTCAAAATACTCGAGGAACCACCACGCCACGCAGTCTTCCTATTGGTGTCGGCCGCTGCCGATCGGTTGTTGCCAACGGTCTTATCCCGGTGCCAGCGCCTGCCCCTTCGAGCCCTTGCCGCATCCGAGGTCCGCGAGCAACTCGTAGCCGCTGGTGTCGCCACCGAGCGCGCCGACCTTGCCGCGCGCCTGAGCCAGGGCAATCGCATCCGCCCCGCCACCGTGGGGGGGGATGATTTTGCCGCCCGGCGTGATCTCGTAGAACGGTTTATGGATTCCGCCTTACATGGGCGGGAAGAAGACTACTGGGCTCTGCTCGAGGATCTGGGTGGGCGTCCCGATAAACAGCAAATGGAAGGCTTCTTCGAATTGTTTTCAGCGTATCTGCGTGACCTGTTTCTCCTCGATTTGCAGGGACCCTCACGGGTAGCCAACGTAGACCGTGTAGACCGGTTGGCGGATTGGTCAAATCGGGTGGACTCCCGCAGGCTCGATGGTGTCGCCAGGAGCCTCGACGCTGCTTTCGACAGTCAGCGCTACAATGTGAACCCCCAATTGCTGCTGGCAGAACTCTGGCAGCAACTGCGTCGATCCGGGGCCGTCAACAATTGAACGGACCGCAACGGCGTCGGCCGGACAGCCTGCCACGACCACGCAAACGATTCGGTCAACACTTCCTCATTGATGGCAGTGTCCTGCAGGATATCGCTGCACGAGTCACACCGGGACCAGAGGATCTGGTGCTTGAAATCGGACCGGGCCGAGGGGCGCTGTCGGCACCATTGCGCCAACGGCTTGATCGTCTGGTCGCTGTCGAGATCGACCGCGACCTGTGTGCGCACCTTCGCGAGCGCTTTCCTGAGCCCGGCATGCGAATCATCGAAGGGGACGTACTGCAGTTGGATCTGCCGCAACTGCTGGCGGAAGAAAAGCGCTCGACGCTGCTGGTTGTGGCCAATCTTCCATACAACATCACCGCACCCGTGCTCTTTCGCCTTCGCGAGCACGCCGGGCTCGTCCGTCGCGCCGTACTGACGCTGCAGAAGGAAGTTGCCGAGCGACTTGTGGCATCTCCGGGGACCAAAGCCTACAGTCAGATCACGGTTCTTCTGGGTCAGTGTGCGCGCATCAGCATGGTCCGCAAGATACCCAGCACAGCTTTCAGGCCGCAGCCAAAGGTCGATTCCGCCGTCATCGAGGTTGAGTTTCAGCCCGGACGGATTCCGGTCCGGGACCTGCGGTGTTTCCAGACCGTCGTCAAGACGGCCTTCAGTCAGCGGCGGAAGATGCTGCGCAACACTCTCCGCTCACTGCCAGCTCCCGACGCCGATGGGACCCTCGAAACGGCGGACCTTGAACGTCTGGCCGGCGAAGCTGACATCGACCTGACCCTGCGAGCCGAAGATCTGTCTGTCGGGCAGTTTGCCCGCTTCGCGTCGGTCCTGGGGGCAGCGGGACTGTCGGGATGACCCGCTGGCTCGTCCTTGGCGCGCTCCTCACGGCCACGGCCGCCTGGGGGCAGACCTACTCTCTTTCTTTCAGCCAGCGATCGGATCGGTTGACCTGGCGACCGACGTTCCCCAGTTGGAGTTTTGCGACGCCCGTCACATTGTCTGCATCCGGCGATTCGACATCCATGCTGCGCGTCAATGCATCGATGTCGCTGAACGCAATTCTTGACCAACGCGATGGCCGGAACAACTGGACCGAATCGGCCAGTATCAACACGTCTGTCCTCTACCCGATACTAGGACCTCGTGCCTCTGTCGGTATCACCGCGAACATGTCGAGTCGGAACGCCACCCTGCTCAACCAGAAGACGCGCAATCAGACATTCAATTTCCGCTTCCAGTACCAGCCACTCAGCGGCACCGAGAGTTTTTTTCATGACCTTCGCGTCAATATCGTGCCAGGTCTCATTACGGCACGGCGGGCGAGCCCCGCAAACCCCGACAGCCTGATTGAAGAGACGGGGCTCCAGTACAACGGTTCGATCAGTACATCGCCGGACTTTGATCTTTTCGGTGAGAGGCTGACAACATCTCTGTCCCTCGGCAAGACTGACAATACACTGGAGAATAACAAAAGCCGCAGCGAAAATCTGCGAGTCAGTTCGGCTTATACGCTGCCCAAGGGTGTGCGCACGAACCTGTCTGTCTCAGAGTCGCGATCCGAGACAGGCGTGACACGGTCCGTCGCCGACAGTGCCGATACAGCCGTCGTAGCGGAACTGTCCAAACGCCGCAGTCGGACGGTAAGTACGTCCGTGACGGCCAAGGTGGGCGGCTACAATGTGCGCACGAGCCAGTCGTGGTCTGATGGCCTCAATTCGAACTCAGCCAACAACGACGACGATCCACGCAATCGATTCTATGCACGTGATCGAGAGAGTGAGGTATGGAATCTGTCAGGCAATGTCGACGGGCGCATCAGTGAAGACCTGACGGGTTCGGCGAAGCTCTCGTGGGCCGCAACAGACGAGCGGCGCATCGGCGTACCACTGCCCACAGGCGGTGTGTTCCGCGACCCGACGGATGACCGAGAGGATCGTGATCTGCAGGCGGGGGGCAGCCTGGACTGGCAAGTGAGCGAAGGGCATCAACTGCAGATCTCTGGCTCGACGCGAATGAACCGCATCGACAATCCCGGTGCGACCGAACAGGATCGCGACAGCTACAATCAGGTGGCGGCCGTTACCTACCGTGGACGACGAGCTGGGGGCATGCGTTATGATATCGGTCTGTCGTCCTCTCGAGCCCATCGCGTCAACCTGGATGCAACGCGCTCTGCCGACAATCAGCGATCCCGTGAACTGCGACTTTCAACCAACACCAGCTACGACCGCCTGGCAGCCCAGATCTCGCACAACTTTGAGATATCGGCACGTCGGACTATCTTCGATTTCGACCGCGAAGTGAACGCCAGCATCATCAAACGGCGCAGCAATATCCGCCGAGGTTGGTCGATGCGCCACACCATTCGCCGGTCCCTCTTTGAGACGCTGCAGTTGAACACGACCTACTCCTTCAGCGCCGATGATTTCGGTGCGATGCTAGTGGATAACGGATCGCAGATTGTCGAAGAGGACAACAACGACCATCGTCTCAGTCTGGCCATGAACTACCACCCCAATCCTGCCATGAGCCTTGGTGTCAGCTACAGCTACCGATTGGATCGTCAATGGTCATTTTTCTACGCACGTGACGCCGTCGAGCGCGACCAGGTCTTCCGCAACGCACATCGGAACCTGGCACTGAACATGGAATACAAGCCCAGCGGCTACACGGGCCTGACGGCTCGCGCCAGCCGCTCCCAGCAACGCAGCGGTACCTTTGACGACCTTTCCCTGAGTATCAGCCGAACTTTCTGACCCTAGTCCCGCGCCTGCCCCAGTGTCGGGCGCTCAGGAGCCTGTCCATGCCCCCGATGCCAAAGTCCGACAAGATCTGGTTCAACGGTGAACTCGTCCCCTGGGATGAAGCCCGAATTCACGTTCTGGCCCACGTCGTGCACTATGGCTCCTCGGTTTTTGAGGGAATCCGCTGCTACAACACCAGGAAGGGCCCCGCCGTATTTCGTCTCG
>JAQCJA010000280.1 GCA_027593305.1 bacterium | reverse complement strand
ACAGATGGCAAGGCCGTCGGCAAAGCCCAGCAGCAGACGTTCGTCGTCGTGCTCCTGAAGCATGTGGGGTGCAGCAGGCAATCCGGTGACCCGTTCCATGGATGGATCCTGAGATCTCGGGTGGCAGGCGCAACAGCGGACAACGCGGGGCAAAGATGAGTCACAGGCGCCGCTCCTGGCAAAAGGGCCCGAACCCTTGACCGGCCTCCCCCTTGGCGCTTATCTGTCCTGCCATGTGCTGCCCTTGCCGCCGCCTTTATGTGACCGATGTGCCAACCAATGAGTGAGAAACCCTCGTGACATACCTGAAGCAGAGTCATATCAGCATCGACACACCCATGGCCCCGCCCGCCTGGGCACTGATGGAGTGCGAGTTGCTGCGCACCCAGGAGCGCGCCTGTACCGAGTTCTTTGCGCAGTATTTCGACGAGCGCGGCTATCTGGAATGCATCCCCCGCTGGGGTGGCAACGACGGCCCGGACGACGCCATCGAGAATCTGGTCAACTGGCCGGTGCTTTATCTGCTCGGAGGTGGTGACAGATTGCGCGCCATGTGCGAGCTGGGGTGGGAAGGTCACTTGCGGCAGTACACGGAGGCCCGCACGACGGAGGTCGATTTCGCCCGTGACGGCATGTACTACCGCGAATTCCCCGTGATGTTTGACTGGGTGCACAACGGCGAGGGGCTGACAACATTCAACCTGCACGGCCTCATGGACCCCACGCCGCGCGTTTTCGAGAAGCGTGTCCGGCGCTTTGCCGGGTTCTACATGGGTGACGACCCCCAGGCGCCCAACTACGACAAGCAGCACAAGATCATTCGATCCCTGCTCAACGGCAGCCGTGGCCCCATGCTGCGCAAGGCGACGGCACTGGATTGGGCCGGTGACCCGATCGACGAGGTCGAAGAGCGCTTCAATGCCCTCCATGGCGAGCGCGATTTCGATGAGATGCTCGCGCATTTCGAGGACTATACGGACGTTGTCGGTGACCACCCATCGAACATGGTGGCAACCACACTCGGACTCAATGCCTTCGCCCTCACCGGCGAGAAGAGCTACCGCGACTGGGTGCTGGAGTATGCCGAAGCCTGGCGACAGCGCACCATCGACAACGACGGCATCATTCCCACGAACATCGGTCTGGATGGCACCATCGGCGGCGAATGTGACGGCAAGTGGTATGGCGGCTGCTACGGCTGGGCCTTCACTGTTGTCGTACCACAGACCGGGGCCCTCTCCAGCCGCAATACCCACTACCTGGGAATCGCCGGTTTCGGCAACGCCCTGCTCTTCACCGGTGATCAGCGCTACGTCGACGTCTGGCGTCAGCAGATCGACAAGATCAACAGTCACGCGAAAGTCGTCGACGGCAAACAGCAGTATCCGCACATGTTCGGTGATGACGGCTGGTATGACTATTCGCCGGCCCCCTATTCGGCAGGCGCCCTCGACGTCTACTACTGGTCCATGGAGCGGGACGATCTCAGGCGACTGGACACCAGCAGGGGCTGGATCGGTTTCCTCGAAGGCAATGCCCCAGACTATCCTGTCGCTGCCCTGCAGCGCGACTTCGGCCGCGTTCGCGGACAGATGGAAAAGGTGCGCAACGATCCGACAACGCCCGATACCCGCCTGTCAGACAATCCCAATCCGCTGAATCCGGCAACCATCGGCTCCCTCGTCGAACTCATGCTCGGCGGCATGGCGCCGCGACATGGTTGCCCCCTGCACTGCCGCTTGCGCTACTTCGACCCGGAACAACAGCGCCCGGGCATGCCCGAAGGTGTCGGCGCCCTCATCGAAAAACTCGAGGCCGACGCAACGACGGTCACCCTCGTCAACACCGACCAGGTCGCGGGCCGTCGGGTGATTGTGCAGGGCGGCGCCTATGCCGAACACCGCTTCGACTCCGTGTCCATCAACGGCGAAGTGGTCGAGGTGGGCGGCACCTCCTTTGCCGTGGAACTGGCGCCCGGCGCCGGCGCCACGCTGAAAATCGGCACCCAACGCTACAGCAGTCAGCCGACCTTCGCCTTTCCCTGGGACCGACACGAGTAATGGACTACAGCAGGGCCAACAAGGAGGCCTGGGAGCAAGCCTTTCCGCGACACCAGCAGGGCTACAAGGAGGACCCGGCGCTGCTCCTGCAGCGTGGGGATCTGTCCTTTCTGGAGGATGACACCCGCGCGACACTGACGCAGATCGGCCTGCAGGGAAAGGCTGTGGCGCAGTTCTGCTGCAACAACGGCCGCGAGTTGCTGACCATGCTCAAGATGGGCGCCAGCAAAGCTACCGGCTTTGATATCACCGAGAGCTTCACCGCAGAGGCTCGGCGTCTGGCTCGCGACGCCCACCTCGACGCCGAGTTCATCGCCACCGATATCTACGACATCGACGATTCGTACGCAGACAGGTATGACCTCGTACTGGTCACCATTGGCGCGCTGTGCTGGTTTGCCGACCTCGACCGCTTCTTCGCCAGGATTGCCCTCGTGCTGAGGGCTGGCGGCAGCCTCGTGATCAACGAGCAGCATCCGTACACCAACATGCTCGCCATGCCCAGCGAGGATGGCTTTGATGCCGAACGTCCGGACCAGGTCGTCTTCTCCTACTTCAAGAAGGATCCCTGGATCGAAACCAATGGCGTCGACTACATCGGCGGTACGAGCTACACATCCAAGCCGCTGTACAGTTTTTCCCAGTCCTTTGCCGCCATTTTCACTGCCCTGCGCAACAGCGGCCTTGCCGTGGAATCACTGCAGGAATTCGATTACGACATCTCTGCCGCCTGGCCCCACCTCAGTGGCAGGGGTTTCCCCCTCTCCTATATGCTGGGAGGCGAAAAGACCTGAACGCACCCCAGACGAGAGACAGGTACGTGCCTGATACATGGCAGCCCATCGAAGCCGACGCCCAGAGCATCGCCCGCCAGTTCCCGCACCCTCTCATGGCTCTGGCGGAGGGCACCGCGCCGGCCTTCGTGCTGCGTGGCGCCTACCCTTCGGCGGACTGCACCGCTCTCATGGCACGTTTTTCCGAGCGTGGCTATTTCGACCGGGATACGGTGGGCAAGGAATCACAACTCAGCGGTGGCAGCTACCTGGATCTGGGCACCAGTCTGGGCCGGATGGGTGCCAACCGCGACGACCTGTTCGCTCACGCTGACGGCACGCGAGCCCTGTTTCCGCAGCTGTTTGCCGGCCTCGCCGACCCGGTGGAAACCATCTACCGGAATCTGTCGCACCTGGCAGCTGGCAAGACCGTGAAGACGGCGGAAGAAGCCGATGGTCGTCGCTACGGACCGGCGATTTTCCGCATCTACCATGGTGAGGAGGGCCACAGAGCGCACTATGATTCGGTGCGTCGCCGCTCGAAGTTGGGCTACGCCGTGGCCCGCTTCACCCATCAGTTCGCCGGCGTCATGTGCCTGCAGAAGGGCTCGGCCGGTGGCGAAGCCGTCCTCTACCGGGCCAAGGGCGAGGGTGAGGTGGAAGAAATCGTCAATCGGGGCGCCTTCGCCGAACACGCCGCAGCGCGCGACCTGCCACGGGTGCAGATCGAACTGAATGCAGGGGATCTGTACTTCTTCTACACGGAGAATATCCACGAGGTCCCCATGGTTGTCCGCGACAAGACGCGCGTCGTGCTGGCTGTATTCGCCGCCATGTCCCCCGAGGACAACGAGATCTTCGTCTGGTCCTGAAGATCCGTCGCCCGCACTGATGCTGCAGCCCGGAGGTCACCATGATGCTGAAGGTGTGCGGCGCGCAACTCGACGTTACGCGCGATATCGACCACAATACGACGCAGATCACCCACGCCATCGACGTGGCCAGCCAACACGGCGCCGGCATTCTGCTGACACCGGAGGGTTCGCTCAGCGGCTACACGCCGGACTTTGACCGTACCAGGGTGGAGGCGGGACTTGCGATCGTCACCACACACGCGCGGGATCGGGGCGTCGCCCTCGCCCTCGGGACCTGCTTCATCGAAGCCGATGGCCTGTGTTACAATCAGCTCCGCTTCTACGCCCGGGACGGGGCGTATCTCGGGTTCCACAGCAAGATTCTCCGCTGTGGCACGATGGTGCCCGAACCGCGCGGCGAGTTGAATGACTATGCTGCAACGGAACTTCGCACATTCGAGTTCGAAGGAATCCGGATCGGTGGTCTCATCTGCAACGACTTCTGGGCCAACCCATGCTGCACGCCGCAGCCGGATCCCTTCCTGGTGCATCAACTGGCCACGATGGGGGCTCGCATCATCTTCCATGCCGTCAACGGCGGCCGGGATGGCAGCGACTGGGCGGAGCACGTGGTCTGGTCATTCCACGAAGCAAATCTGCGCATGCGCACACGTGGCGACGCCCTCTGGACGATCGTCGCCGACAGCGCCCACCCCGTCACCAAACCCTGTTCCTGCCCGTCGGGCGTCCTCTCACCAGAAGGAAGCTGGTCCGTCCAGGCGAGCCGACAGGGCGTTGATCATTTCATCTGCACAATCGAACTCGACCCCTGAACGAGGCGTCAGCTAAGAATCAGCATTCGCGCCGCAAAAGTTCAGACCGACCACAGAGTTCGCGCAGCGAACTCGACCTTGCGGCGTTGAACCAGCGTCAGCCAAGAATCAGCGTTTACGTCGCAAAGTTTCAGGCACCAATCCCCCCAGCAGCGCCGCTCCCATGAGCCCGATCCCGGCGATCACCACGGGCGCCAGGTGCAACCCCGCTACCTGTGCCACCTGACCGACGATCATCGGCCCTGCGGCACTGCCGCCATCACCGATGAAGCGCCACATGCCGAGAAACTCTCCGCGGCCCCGTTCCGGTGCCAGATCCGCCCCCAGCGTCAACATGGTCCCCGAGCCCAGACCATTGCCCAGGCCGATGGCCATGGTAACCAGAGCCAGCGTCCAGAAGCTGTTCGTCAGCGGCACGAGAGCCATGGCCAGCGACTGGATAATGAAGGATGGCACATAGGCCCATTTGCGGCCCCGGCGATCCATGAGCTGGCCCGCGGGATAGAACATGAGCATGTCCGTCGCGTAGGACAGGCTGATGATGAGGCCCACCGAGCCGGCATCCAGACCCAGTACTTCTGCCGTAAAGAGGGGCACCACGGCATTGCGCGCGGCGCGAATTGTCTGCGCGCACATCTGCCCGGATCCGGCACTCACGAGCACCCGCCAATGACCGGCCAACACCTGCCACGCGCCCGCATGGGGCCGGGCCAGACGCTCCTGTCGCGACACATCCCGATCCACCCACAGAATCGCTGCCAGCACGCCGAGGGCGATCAACCCAGCCTGCACGGCAAAGGGCGCCGTGAGCGATACCCACTCCGCCATGGCGCCACCGATGACGGGTCCACCAAAGCCGGAGATGCGACCGATGCCACCCATGACAGCATTGGTCCGTCCCCGGCGCTCGATCTCCACCGTTTCGGTGATATATGTGTGACGGGCAATGTTCCACAGGGCCATCGTCAGACCGAGCAGCAACTGCACGACGAGTGCCTCCGTCAGCGTGCGCACCTGTGTCATGGCCAGAGCACAGAGCACCATGATCGTCCCCCCGACGATCATGGACCGGCGCACACCCAGTCGACGCACAGCCATCCCTGCTGGCACATCAAAGGCCAGATTCCCCAGGCCACGAGCGGCCAGCACCAGTCCCACCATGGAGTACGAGGCGTCGAAGGACAGCGCAAAGAGCGGCAGCACGGGCAGAATCAGACCACTGCCCAGGGCCATACACGCTGCCGGCACCCAGATGGACAGCACGACCTTGCGGTCGATGCCCCGCCGTGGAAAGGGTTGCGTCACTGGGCGTTGTGTTGGTTGCTGCGGAACGTTGCCGATTCGTACCAGGCGAAATCACGACCACCCGTATTCTGCCACCAGGCGTCGGCCAACTGCGCCAGGCGGCGCTTCGTGTCGGCGTGCCCCGCATCGCTGGCAAGATTGATCAGTTCGTGGGGGTCACTCGTCAGGTGGTAGAGTTCCTCCAGGCCTGCGTCGGCGTCGCCGAAATAGCGCACGTACTTGAAGTCCCGTGTGCGTGCGCCGTAGAACGGATGGATCCCCCAGTATGCGGCATAGTGCTCGAAGAAGACGATCTCCTCCGCCGCCGGCTGGTGACGAGCAAAAACGCTGCACAGGTCTCCATGGGGAAAGGCCCCCTCCGCATCGACGCCCGCCAGCGTACTGAGGGATCCCGCCAGTTGCACCGAGGAGACAACGTCATCCACAACTGCCCGCACGGAGTTCTGGCCGGCGGCGAGTTTGAAGATGCAGGGTACGTTGTACAGTTCTTCGTAGGGCAATGTGCCCTTCTTGCTGATCCCGTGGGCGCCCATCATGTCGCCGTGATCGGCGACAAAGAGCACGATCGTGTTGTCCCACAGGCCGAGGCGCTTGAACTGCCCGGCAACGCGCGAGA
>JAQCJA010000279.1 GCA_027593305.1 bacterium | reverse complement strand
CGTCGATCGAAATCGGCGGCGGCAGCGTCAAGGATATCGGCGCAACGGTGGCCGACGGCGACTACTCCGTCGGGCACAATGGCTCGGCTTTCGATGAAGAGACCTACGTGTTTCTGGAAGATCTGGGCTCGTTGTTCTGGATTGACACGATGCATTTTCTCACCGATGGCGCCTCGGCTCTCGATGTCTTCTTGGTTGACATATCGGATGGCACACGGGCGCCGGACGGCAGTGTCCAGTATACCCGGGTCAACGACAGCAGCGGCAGCGGCAATGTCGGCATCAGTTCGGAAAGCGGAATCCGCTACCGTGAGATCCGTACCGCGCCGAGCAAGGTGCGCTACGTGCGCTCTACCTTCGCCAACCCACTGAGTTTGCTCAGCTACGTTGGTTTCACCGAGGTCATGTTCTACGGCGCGGGGTATGTCCCTGAAGTGTCTCTCACCTCTGACCTGGTGTTGCTGGCAACGAGGAAGAACCTGATCTCCATCGACTGGGACGCCGACACGCCGGCCGGTACCCGGATCCAGCTGCAGACCCGGACGGGCAACGAACTGGTGGAAGAGAAGATCTACCATGACGACAAGGGCAATGTTGTCACTGAATCAAGGTATACGCGCCTGCCTGCCTCCAAACAGGGCGAGATCAGCAGCAGTTTCGAAGCCGGACCCGACTGGAGCACCTGGAGTGTTCCATACAATACGCCAGGGACCGAGATCGCCTCCCCGAGCCCACGGCAGTACCTGCAAATTCGGACGACGCTGTCCACCGACCGGGCCGATACGGCTGCCACGTTGCGCGCGATCGTCCTGAACATGTCCGATCCGGTGGCGACGCAGTTGCAGGGCGAGATCTGGCCCATCCGCGTGGGTCAGGTGGGTGTAGCAGAGGAGTTTTCGCTGTTTGTGCGACCCACTTTCACCGAGTCCGGGCAGGGCTTCAATGAGCTGAAGGTGGAAGCCACGGCAGGTGCGCGCATGGAGTTTCTGGGGCTGCGGCATGGAACGGATGCGCAGTTCGAGTCGGATGCAGCCACCCGGTTGGCAGCGGCGGACCTGGTTTCACTGTCCGCCGCCGCGGATACGATTCATGTGCGACTGCCGCAGAGCATAGGTCGGGGCACCGATCTGCTGGAGGTTCAGTTTCGCGCCACAATTCTGGGCAACAGTGCCTCATTTCGCGGCTTCGTTCGCGATACCGCCAAGTCCGAGTTCTGGCAACGCGTGGATGCTGGTGATGCCACGACTCTCGCCGCCAGCCAGACGGTTACAGTCCTGGCCCTCGAGGGCAGCGAGGTGCTCGGCGATTTTCGTTTGGCACAGTCGGTACTCACCCCCAACGGCGATGGTATCAACGACGAGTTACGGGTCGAGTTCTCGGTGGCACGAGTCGCCGGACAACGCGCGGTGACACTGGTGATCTACGACCTCAGCGGACGTGCCGTGGCTCGGGTCGAGGAACTGCGGCCAGATTCTCGTGGTCAGTATGCGCTGGTGTGGGACGGCAACGATGCCGCCGGCAATCTGGTCTCCCCGGGCATCTACATTGCGCGAGTCGATGTTGCTGTCGACTCCGATCGAGCGGTCAAGACGTCCGCTCAACGCGCGATCTATGTCGCCTTCTGATGCTGACCAACAGCGACGTGTATGCCTGCTTGGACTGTTGCTTGTGTTGCTGACAGCCGAACTGAGCCCGGCCTCGGCCCTGGTCATTTACCGCTTTGGCGGCCAGGACCTGCCGCCGCCGCCGGAGGCATCCAGTCCGGGGGTTCAGTACATCCAGCGATCCTGGCGTGAACTTGAGACAGATACCAACGCACAGTTTCTCGATCTTGCCGTGGCGCCCAACAGCATCAGTCCCCAGCGCCGGGACCCCGAAGTGAACATCGCGCCCACGGCGGAGTTGCGGGGCGGCATATTTCTGCGACCCCACGTGAATGCCCAGGTGTGGGACGGTGATACCAGCACCGTCTGGCAGTCGGGAGCCTACCTCTGCGCTGAGTACTCGGCCTATAGCCTGACGTGTACCGACGACTTCGGCACGACGGGCACGGCCAACATCGACCTGGGGGGCCTCTACCAGATCGACCGGATCCGCCTGATCTCTGGCCTGCGCGATCCGAGCAAGGTGGCGCAATCGGTCCGGGTTTATCTGGCACCCAGAATGCCTTTTGTCACGACCCAGTTCCAACCGCCCCCTTTTTCCCCGCACCAGGTCGAAATTCGTGACAATCGGCAGCAGGTCCTCGATATCGCGATCCCACCACATGAGGATGCCGGCTTCGTACAGCTCACTTTAGGCGAGCACAACGAGGACTGGGAAGTGCAGGATATCCACATCTTTGCCAAGGGGTTCGTCCGTCGCGCGACTTTCGTTACCGAAATTCTTGACCTGGAACGGCCCATGGCCTGGGGCCAGGTCCGGTGGGGAGGCAGCGCGGACGAACGGGCCAGGGTGTCGATCCAGTCACGCAGTGGCGCCGATGAGGATCCGCTACGCTACTGGCGCGACACCGGACGCGGGGGAGAGCGCCAGGAAGTCAGTGCCGCCGAGTACGAAGTTCTGAAGCTGGGCGAGCGAGTTGGCACCAGCTACGATCAGGACCACTGGGATTTCTGGTCCACGTATGACTCTGGGGACAGACTCGGAACCCAGATCGTGTCTCGCAGCCCGCGACAATTTCTACAATTGCGCCTCGATTTCTTGCCGCAGGAGAATGACGGTGGCGAGATCCGGTTCCTGGAATTCCGCGCCTCCGAGCCCGTCGCCTCCTCGTTGGTAGGTGAGGTGTGGCCCCTGGAGGCGCGCGTGGGTCAGTCCACGGACTTCACCTATGTGTTACGCCCTACTCTGAACCAAGAGGATGCGGGATTCGACCGCCTCGAGATTCGCAGCCAGTCGCTCCTGGGAGCGGTGACACAGGTCCGCGTCGGTGATCTGGTCGTCCCCTTTGAGCTGGAATTGGCGGAAGCTCATCGGCTGATTCTGCGCTTGCCGCGGTTGGCATCGAAGGACTCCGGCGCTCTGGTGGAGGTCGACTTCAACGCCCAGGTGCTGCGCTACGGAAGCCGCTTTGAAGGACGTGTATCCGACAGTTCCCGCCCCCTTGAAGTGCCCCAAAGTATCAACGATGGCGACGCGACCGGCGAGTATGAGGGCAACACAGTGGCGGTGACCACGGCCGAAGCCGATGAGGGCGAGCTGCTGCGTCTGCGGCTATTGTCAAAAGTGTTGACGCCGAACGGCGACGGTATCAATGAGGCCGTAGAGGTTGCCTACGAAGTCTTCGAGATCACCGGATCGGCCCGCGTTCGGGTCGAAATCTGGGATCTGTCGGGTCGTCGCATGCGCTTGATCCACGAGGGGGAGGACGGCATCGGCACCTACTCTCGTCTGTGGGACGGTCGCGATCAGGCCGGCCGCCTCTCGCCGCCCGGAGTATATCTAGTGACAGTCTCTCTCGATGCTGACGCCGACCACTTTGTCCGTTCAAGGATTCTCCATGTTGTCTACTGAATCAGGGGCTAACGGGTCCAGAGCCAACCGAATCACACCTGGCCATTGGTTGCGTCTGGCTGTGGCCATCACACTCATACTCGGTGTGGGCCCGGTCGATGCTCTTGTGATCTACCGCCTGGGTGGCGCTGAACTGCCTCCCCCTCCCGAGGCAGACAGCGCGGGGGTGGAGTTCGTGCAGGTCGCCTGGGATGATGTCGATCCTGCAGCCGGCGGTGAGTTGCTTGACGTCGATCTGTCTTCAGGGGTTCTGGCGGCGTTGCGTCGGGACCCTCAGGTCGACATCGCGCCAACGATCGAGGCTTCTGGTGGAACCTATGTTCGGGGCCGCGTCAACAGCGAGGTATGGGATGGCGACACGAGCACGGTCTGGGTTGCGGGCCGCTATCTGTGTGCCGAGTTCAGGGAGGAAAACTACTTCATCTCCTGCACCGATGATTTTGGCACGCCGGGGACGGCCAACATCGATCTGGGCGGACTCTATATACTCGATCGCATCCGCGTCGTGTCAGGCCTGCGGGATCCTGGCAAGACGGCCTCGGCTGTGCGTATTTTTGCGGGTCTGGGAATGCCCGTCACCGCCATCACGCATCATCCCCCACCCTACAATCCATGGCTGTTGGAAGTACGGGACAACCGCGAATCGATCCTGGATATTCCGATCCCGCAGAGTGACGAGATCGCCTTTCTGCAATTGGCCTTCGGTGAGCATGACACCGAATGGGAAATTCACGATGTCGAGATCTACGCCCGAGGGTTCGTCGGGCGCTCCACCTATACATCCAACATTATCGACTTCGGTCGGCCCATGGCGTGGGGTGAGATGCAGTGGTCGGCTACCAAGGGTGAGCGTGCCAAGGTATCGATCCAGACGCGCAGCGGCACCGATAGCGACCCAACGCTCTACTGGCGTTATACGGGAATCGGTGAGGATCGCGCCCAGGTAACAGCGACACAGTACGCCAATCTTGCGTTGGGAGAAAAAGCCGGCTTCACCCATGATCGGGACCACTGGAGCTTCTGGTCGAGTTACGACTTCGCCCATGGTGCCGGAACCCAGGTGGTGTCGCCAGGACCACGACAGTTCCTGCAGTTTCAGGTGGATTTTCTACCCCTGGGTAACGATGGTGGTGAGGTGCAATTCCTCGAATTCCGCGCCTCTGAACCCCTGGCGACACAGTTGATCGCCGAGGTCTGGCCGGTGCAGTCCCGAATCGGCGCGGCGACAGATTTCACCTATGTGCTGCGGCCGACGATCGGGTCTTCCGACACTGGCTTTGACCGTATCGAAATCCAATCCCTGTCGTTGTTGGGCGACGTGCGTGACGTGCGTGTAGGGGACGAATCAGTCCCCTACGTCGTGTTGGTCGCCGAAGACCATCGGCTTCTCATCAGCATACCACGCATGGAAGCGAAGGACTCCGGCGCCCTCGTTGAGTTGGATTTCGACGCGCGGGTGTTGCGTTTCGGTTCGCGCTTTGAGGGCCGCGTTGCCGACAGCAGTCGACCCCTCGAAGTACCGCAAGGCGTCGAAGCCGGCGACGCGACGGGGGAGTACGAGGGCAATACCGTTGCAGTGGAGACGGCGGCGGAGGATGAGGGCCAGTTGCTGCGAGTCCGCGTCACTCAGGGCGTGGCGACGCCGAATGGGGACGGCATCAACGATGCCGCAATGCTGTCCTATGAGATTTTCGAAATCACCGGGACTGCAGATGTTGACGTAGAGATCTGGGACCTGACCGGCCGCCGCGTTCGCCTGCTGCACAGGGGCCGCGACGGTATCGGTTCTTACGACCGTGCCTGGAGTGGCGAGACCGACGCCGGCGACCTGGTCCCCCCCGGAATTTACCCTTACAGCATCTTTGTCGATACCGACAGGGAGCGGGTCAGAAAGGTGGGGCTGCTGTATGTCACCTACTGAGCGACATCGTCGATTGACGGCGCTCTTCGCGCTCTGCGCGATCCTTGTCACCGGTGATGCAGATGCCCTGGAAAGAGTTGTCATCGGTGGTGATCAGGGTCTTGCCTGGCAGTCTGGCGGTGACGGGATCGCTCCTGTTATCATCCTGGCGCCACGGGAAGTCACCAACGACAACACCCCTGGTGGAGTTATCGACTTCGGCACGCGCGCCGGTTGGATGTTCCCCGAGCGCGCCGATCAGTCAGAGAATATCGCCCTGCAGGTTGTCGCCCGAGGCGGTCAGGTGACGGCGCCCACCACATTCGACGCCGGTCTTGGGCCCGAGTTGCTGAACATGATCGACAACGATGGCACAACGGCCTTCGTACGTAAGGGATCCGAAGGCAAGCCGGCTCGTGCCCTCGGCCTGGTCTTGCAGCTGGACCTGGGGGCCAGGTTCGGTGTCAGCCGCATACGCTTCTTTCCGCGCAATAGCGCCGAAGAATTCCCGGCCCCTGCGTTCCCCTTCCAGGATGATTTCCTGAAGGCCTTCGAGATCTTTATCAACGACGGCAGGCGCGAGACGCAGATCGCCGGTCTGCCGGTGTTTGAGTCGGTACTGCTGCAGACGCAGAATGACCATGCTGTGGCCGACATCCTCATCGATCCTCAATATGTCCGCCATATACAACTCAAGTCGCAGACAACCGTTGGTTTCGAGGTGGCAGAACTGCAGGTCTTCGGCGAAGGTTACGTGCCCACCGCAGACTTTCACTCCGACATCTTCGACATGGGCGACGCCTTGGCCGTGTGGGGCAATCTGCGCTGGGAAGAAGACAGCGCCGGAGACCCGATTCGGTCACGGGCGACCGTTGCGACCCGCACCGGAATCGACGCCACGCCCGTAGTATTCAACCGAATTCGAAGTGACGGCCAGGAAGTGCCCTGGCAGGACGCTGAGGAACTGGCAAGTGGTTCGCGAGCGCAGGAACTGGCCCTCAGTCTCGACGCGGCGGCCCTCGATCTGCGCGAGGCCCGGGCTTTGTACCAGGGCCTCAGTGTCGCGGATCGAGA
>JAQCJA010000278.1 GCA_027593305.1 bacterium | reverse complement strand
GGAGAGGACATACTCGGTCTGCGCCTCCATGGCGGCACGATATTCGGCGGTGTAGATCTCGGGCCACGACACATCTCTGACGGCCTTCGCCTCATCGTACTGACCACGATCCTCCAGGACGTTGGCACGGAAGCGCTTGTCCGCCGGCCCCAGGCTCTCCAGAGGGCCATCCATCAACTGTCGTTCGATCTCCGGATGCTCGCGCAGATGCGGCGTCAGCCAGCTGTCCATCTGCTCCCAGAGATCGTCGCGTGGCAGATCTGGTGTGAGAAACACGCCGATGCCTTCACGTGTGGGGTAGTTGCTGCGGCAGGTCCGACACTCTGCCTCCGCCGTCTCGATACGGCCTTCGCGTTGCTCGCCGATCTGCCAGGCCAGTTCGCCGTGGCAGGCAGGACACTCCAGCATGTCGATCAGGGAATCGTGCATCTGCAACCCTCAACTCGCTTTGTCCATGATTTCATAGACGTCGACCTCATCATCGACGCCAGAAAAGTGCACCGATTGCTTCCCGCCGATGTACGCACGATCGTCGACGCCCTCGACAACCGCGTCGGTGGCGGCAATGCCGGATCTGGTGTTTCCTCCCGCCCACTCCGATGTGCGGAAAGCCAGGATCGTCGTGTCGCCAATCGCGATGCCGGGGCTCGAGTAGTCCGGATGGCCTATGGCACATGGGTGGATGGTGCCGCTGTGCAGGCCCATGTGCACGGCATCGGGCAGCACCGTCTGCGTGCCGATGCAGGCGCGGACGGCGCGGCTCTGGTGCTTCTCGCCGGAGAAGAAGCAGAGGAAACTGTCGCCGCTGTACTGCACCGGAATCCCATCATATTGCAGGACGATCTCCGTCAACTGGAAGAACAGACCGTTGAGCCAGGTGACCACCTGCCGGGGCTCCATCGCGTGAACTCTGCGACTGGTTCCTTTGATGTCGGTGAACAGAACGGTTGCCTGCAGCGCTTCGTCTCCCGTCTCGTGATATCCCAGCAGGGAGTCGGTGGAGAGCCCGAAGAGCTTGGCCAGCGGCACCAGCACCGAGATGTCCGGTGCGTTCTCGCCGCGTTCCCACTTGGACACGGCCTGTGGCGTGACCTGCAGCGCATTGGCCAGATCGACCTGTTTGAGGCCGAGTTTCTCGCGGCGAGCGCGGATGCGGGTGCCCAGACTGGCAGTGCAGAACATGAGACATCCTCCTGGCGGTGTGGGGCCTGTTCGAGCAGGCGCAGGAGGTACGATACGCCTGCTGCAGGCGAAACCAATGACGCAGCCGTTGATAACGCGCAACGGTTTGTTGCTGACAATGCCGCCGGCGCCCCCTATCTCGCGACGTGCGGGTGGATAAGGCCCAATGTCTCCGAGGTGCCTGTGAGATGTCAAACGACGCGGGCCGTGTGGCGGCGACCGACACAGTTGCGGCAACGCACACGCGACACAACCAGGGCGTCACGCGATTCAACTACATCGTCATTGCACAGTTGATCCCGGGTCCGAATGTTGCAGCACTGGAATGGTCGAAGGAAGTCACGGCCTACATCAACGACACATACAAACTGGCCCAGCCCCTGAAGCTCTACCAGCCATTGTTCGGCGAATTGAACAAGGTCACCTGGTCGATGGAGTTCGAAAATCTGGCCGCCTACGAAGCCCTTCATGAGCAAGCTTGAGAACGACGATGGCTATCGAGCACGCATCCTGGCCTCCCGGAAGGCAGGCATCTTCGTGTTGAGCACTCTTACCCAGATGATGTACGGGCAGCTCGCGTAAGCCGACTGCGCCGCCAAAGGCGTCACAACCCATGGGTCGTCTGGGCCGACCGGAGGAATTGGCTGAGGCTGTGATCTGGCTGTGCTCGTCCGCCGCATCGTACGTCACCCGGCGCGGCGATTCCCATCGATGGCGGCAGGACGGCGGGGCCTTGAGGACACACGGCTGGCGTCCGTCTCATGGCCAGTGCCCACACGTCGACCACACAGGACAGTTCCCCACATGCAGCGTGAAGGTCGAACCCTTCCCGACTTCGCTGACGGCGTCGATGTGGCCGCCGAGCATCTGCGCCGAGCGCTGGGCGATGGCCAGACCCAGGCCGGTGCCCTCGCGCTTCGGCCCGACGCTGCGCTCCACCTGGTGGAACTCCTCGAAGATGTGCGGCAGATCTGCCGCCGGAATGCCGACGCCGGTGTCGGCCACGGCCAGATCGCAGCCATCCTCAGCAGCATGCAGTGACACCTTGATCTGCCCGGCGTCCGTGAACTTCACGGCGTTACCGAGCAGGTTCATGACGATACGGCGCAGGCGTTCAGGATCGGTTCTCACGGGTGCCAGTTGTTCGCTGAGGTCCTGCTCAATATCAACATCGGGCCGGGCCAGGGGCGCAGCCTGAAGGCGACGTGTTCCTTGCTCCTGCGGGCGCGACTCGGGTGATTACCCCTCAGGCGCAGTCCCAGGCGCAGTCGCAGTCACACCCGGGCAGTACAGGAAGAAGGATTGCATGAACGGACGTGAGCGATTTCTCACCGCCCTGCGGCGGCAACAGCCCGACCGTGTGCCCGTCTGGGAACTGATCGTCAACGAGCCGACGCGCTCCGCCTGGGGCGCAGCGTCCCTGGAGGAGTTCGTCGAGGCGGAGGATTTCGACGGCATCACCGTCTTCGAGAATACACCGTTGACGCCCGTGCAGGCCGATGACATCGGCATGGAAGGCATCGGCTCCGCTGCCATTGATCACTGGCAGGTCGTCTGGCGGCAGACCGACGTCGGTATTCCCTATCCGGAGAGTGGCCCCATCAGCAACGCCGCCGATCTGGCCGCCTACAGCCCGCCCGACCCCGACGACGACGACCGCCTGGCGAGCCTGCGCTCCGCCGTGGCGCGCTTCAAGGGGGAACGGGCGATCGTCTTTCTGACACACGATGCCTTTGAGTTTTCCCACTACCTGCTCGGTGGCATGGACCGGCTGCTGATGGCCTATCTCGATGCACCGGCCTTCGTGCACGATCTGGCGCGCATGGTGATGGACTACAAGATCCGGCTCATGAAGAAGGCCATTGCCCTGGGCGCCGACGTCATCGTCTCCGGCGACGACTACGCCGCCACCCACGGGCCCGCCATGTCCCCCGGTCACTTCCGCGAGTTCGTTCTACCCTACCTCAAGCAGAGTGTCGATGTCGCCCACGACGCCGGCGTGCCTTTCATCAAACACACGGACGGCAACATCTGGCCCCTGCTGGACATGATGGTCGACGAAGCCGGTATCGATGCCATCGATCCGCTGGAACCGCTGGCAGGCATGGATATCGGTCGTGTGAAAGAAAAGTACGGCGACCGCATCGCCGTCATGGGCAATCTGGACTGTACGGAACTGCTGTCCAATGGAACGCCGGAAGAGGTGGAAGCGGCGGTGCAGGAGACCATCGCCAAGGCTGCGCCGGGAGGCGGCTACGTGCTGGCCTCGAGCAACTCCATTCACCCCGCCGTACGGCCTGAGAACTACCGCGCCATGATCCACGCCGCGCGCCGCTGGGGCAGCTATCCGTTGGCTGCGGCAATGGTCGCCGCCGGTCGTGAACGCGACTACTGCGCCCGCTGGCGCTAGACGTCCAGCGGTTCGTCAGACGCCAGCAGTTCATCGACCTTGGCGATCAGCCGACTTTCCACGGTCTGGTTGATGTACACCGTCGCCAGGGCACAACTGTCACACACGGCGGGATCCGGCAACCACGCCAGCCCATGGATGCCATCGCGGATGTTTGTCATCAGCGCACCATCGATAACGTTGCCGATGGACTTCGTCCGGCGCACGGCGTGGGCGCCACAGCGGAACTGCCGTCCGTCAGGCGTAATGGCTGCCTGTGTCGGCGCCACATAGCAGGATTTCGACAGTGCCAGGCGACCATAGTGCCCCTTGGCGGCGTTGTGCGAATAGGTCGTCAGGTCGCCGTGCTGCACGACGCGCTGATAGGGGTTGCGGAAGGGACCGAACAGCGGCGCGCGCTTGTCCTCCGGCATGCCGAGTTCGATCTGATAATGCTCCCAACTGGCACCCACTTCCTCCCAGGCCTCCCCGTACAGTCGTTCCACCTCTGCTGCCGTGGAACGCAGATCCTCGTTTGCATCGCCGCCGACGGGGATCAGATGCGGCAGCAGATCGTAATACAGGGCATGGCCCTTGGGCACACGCTTCTTGCGCGCCAGCAGGAAGGTGAAGAGATCGGCGATGTGATCCACGTTGTGTCGCGTCAGTACACAGTTGATGTGGATCTCGGGACCGTCCACTCCCACCAGGTCCCGCGCCAACTGCAGGTGGTAGATACCCTCCAGGACGCGGGCGTAACGGCCGGCTTCGCCCCACAACGCATCCTGCGCCGACGCGTCAGGCGTGTCGAGGGAGATGTGCAACTTGGCGGTGCCCACCTTGATCAACCGTAAGGCGATCTCGGGCGTGATGAGGGACGCATTGGTGTTGATGTTGACGGCGGCGCCCCGGCGACTGGCGAAAGCGACGAGGCCATCATCTCCCCAGATGTCCTGTTCCAGCGTCAGGACTTCGCCGCCGGTGATGTAGATATAGGGCCCCTTGCCGCCATTGTCGCGGGTCGCCGCATCGATGGTCTGCTTCCAGCCTTCGATGTCGACATCGGGTTCCTTCCACGTCTGCGTGCAGTAGACGCAGCGTGGATCGAAGTTGCAGCCGTACGTGAGGGTCAGCCCCAGGAAGGACAACAACGGCTCCTTGCCGCGCAGCCGCGGCGGCCACGTGCCCAGCGCGGTGATCAGCGCCTCCCGATCGTCGCGACCATCTTCGATCAGACGACGCACGTGGGCCTCGTTGAAGGCCAGCAACTGATCGACGACGGTGTCGATGAAGTCGCGCGTCAGGCCCGGCTCCAGGCGGTCACGGCGGACCTCGTCGACGAGGCCGCTGTCGAGCGTTTCACGCCACGCGGGTGTCTGTAGCAGTTCCACGAGGCGCGCCCGGTGTGCACCGGCGTAGGCGGCAAGATCCGGCGTCAATCCGGCGTCAGGCGCCTGATGCGACGGGGGTGACGCCGTGGACTCGCGCCTGGCCGTCATATGGCAACAGGTTCCGCCGCCAGCTCCCAACCGGCAGCGACAGCCGCCAGGTTGAGTTCGGCCGTGCCCGCCGGCACCAGTTCCGCCACCGCTTGTTCCAGACTCTCACGCGTCACGACTTCCGTACAGCCAACGCAGTAGCCGAGGGCCACCATGTTGGCAACAATGGGGCGCTCGAAGGTATCCTGGGCCATCTGGGTGAAGGGTGCGCCGCGGGAACGATCCTGCAGAGTGATCGGGATCTCGCTCACCAGTTCGCTCTCGGTGATCAGTTGCCCTGTGGGTGTCAGGTCGGCGCCGTACTTGTCACACGCCAGCTGTGACATGACGACCATCACATCCGGGTGCAGCACGTCGGTGTAGAGGATGGGGCCATCCGCCAGAATCACCTCGGCACGGGCACCACCGCCTCGCGCCTCGGCACCGTACGATTGATTCTGCACAACCTGGCGACCATCGAGCATGCCCGCACGTGCCAGCACGATGCCGCTGAGCACCACCCCCTGTCCACCGAAGCCGGCGATGCGGATCTCGCAACGATGCTGTTCCATGGTACTAACCCTCCCGGTCCTTGGTGGCACCCACAAGTTCACCAACGACCCACTTGTCGGGCAGGTCTTCAGGTGTCAGCGCAGCGGCCTGGCGCAGGGTCACGGACCGGTCACACATGATCTCGTGCATGTGAACCGCCGAGCCTTCCCCGGACAGCTTGCCGAACTGCACCGGACACTGGGTCATGACCTCGATGAAAGCGAAACCCTCGTGGGCCATGGCGCGCCGCACGGAACGGGTGATGAAGCGTGGCTGTGCCGTTGTCCAGCGTGCAACGTACGAAGCGCCCGCTGCCTCCACGAGCCTGCACAGATCGAAGGGACGACCCTCAGCCCCGTAGGGCGTCGTCGCCGTCTTCACACCCTCCGGTGTTGTGGGCGCCACCTGACCACCCGTCATGCCATAGATGCGGTTGTTGACACAGATCACCGTGAGATCGAGATCGCGTCGCGCCGCGTGGATGAGATGATTGCCGCCGATCGCCGTCAGATCCCCGTCCCCGCTGATGACGACCACGCGGGTCTGCGGTCTGGCGAGTTTGACGCCCGTGGCAAATGCCAGCGTGCGACCGTGTGTGGTATGCAACGTATCGGCATTGAAGTACGGGCTTGGGATCCAGCCGGCGCAACCGATGCCGCAGACAAAAACGAAGTCGTCCAGATCCGCCCCGTCCGCATCGATGGCCCGCAGCACACTGTGGGCGATGACACCGTCGCCACAGCCGGGACAGAAAGTGGTGACCTCGGAACCGGGCCGCAGGTACTTGGCCATCGGATGGGTTGCTGTAGTGGTTGTCATGCCGCCATTGCCTCCAGAACGTCCGTGGGCCTGTGCAGGGTCCCCAGAATTCGGGGGGACAGACCCTCGACTTCGCTGTA
>JAQCJA010000277.1 GCA_027593305.1 bacterium | reverse complement strand
GGGACCGCCTGCCCGAAGATAAGTCGAAATCACATTTAAGTGAAGTGTATTGCGCCTGGGGGATGGACTGCATGCCGCAGCCAGTGGCCAGCGCGGCCAGGGCCATGACAGTCATGATATGCGTGGCACGTTTCATCGATTCAGATTCTCCGTCAATGGTTCGAACACTCAACATACAGGTTTGGCGACAAGTGTCCCAGGATCCGCTGTGGCGCCGCCTCAGGTCTTCATGCCACTGAGGCTGATGCCACCCACCAGATACCGCTGAGCGACGAGGAACAGCAGAATGAGCGGGGCTGCGCCCATCACGGACGCAGCAAACACGCGCGGCCAGTCCGCACTGGTCTCGGAGCGGAACAGGCTGAGTCCCACCGTGAGCGGGTAGTAGTCCTGATTGCTCAATACGACGAGGGGCCACTCGAACATATTCCAGGCGCCCATGAAGGTGAACAGGCCGAGGGTGATGATCGCCGGCTTCGACAGGGGCAGTATGACATGCACGAGAATGCCCCACGATCCACAGCCGTCGATGCGGGCGGCGTGCTCCAGTTCCGCAGGGATGTTGAGGAAGGCCTGACGCAACAGGAAAATGCCGAAGGCGCCGGCAAATCCGGGGATGATGACCCCCCACAGGGTGTCGACGAGGCCCAACTCGCTGACGACCAGGAAATTGGGAATGAGCAGCACCGCCGGAGGCACCATCATCGTTGCCAGCAGCATACCAAACAGCAGATCACGGCCAAAGAACTTCATGCGCGCAAAGGCATAGGCGGCAAGTGTGTTAAAGAACAGCTGCAGCGACGTGATGACAACGGCGTAGATGAAACTGTTGCCCAGATAGCGATCGATGCCACCATAACGAATGGCATCGACGTAGTTGCGCCAGATCGACCAGTCGGCGCCGGGCCAGTCCAGGGCGCTGGGAGCGCCGCGGGCATGGGCCAGCTGCTCGCGGATCTGGTAGCGCGGCGGGATCAGGCTTTCGCGGCTCTCGGCAAATTCCTTCCGCGTCTTCAGTGACGAGCCCACCATATAGGCATAGGGATAGACCATGACCAATGCGCCCAGGGTCATGGCGATCAGCGCGATGCGTCGGCTCATGGGAGCCACCGTAGAGATCGCACCACGGGGGCAAGGTGGGTCGGGAGGTGGACGATCTCGATCGGGCGGCGTTGGATCACTGTTCTGCCGGGGACCTGCGAATCACGCCGAGCCATCCATGGGCCCCGCCGTAGAGATCGCACCACGGGGTCCCTGTGGGTCGGGGGTTGGGCGATCTCGACCGGGCGGCGTTGGCTCACCGTTCTGCCGGGGACCTGCGAATCACGCCGCGCCATCATTCGTCGTAGATCCGGCGCGAGCGAAACACGCGCATCTGCACAAAGACGAAGACAAAGATGACGGCGAACAACAGCCAGGCCAGAGCCGAGGCATAACCCATCTGGCCGGCGACGGCGAAGGCATTGACGAAGATCGAGTAGGCGATGACTTCCGTGCTGCGCTCCGGCCCGCCGCTGGTCATGATGTAAACGGAGGTGAAGACCTGGAAGGAGCCGATGATCGTCATCACCGTGACGAAGACCAGCGTGTTGCGCAGCATGGGCATGGTGATGTGCCGGAACTGCTGCCAGCGGTTGGCGCCATCAACGACGGCGGCGTCGTAGAGGATCTGCGGGATCTCCGTCAGACCCGCCAGAAAGATGACCATGTTGTAGCCGGCGCCGGCCCAGACGCCGAGCAGGGCCAGCGCCGGCAGGGCCGTCCACGAACAGTCCAGCAGTTGCCCGTAGTTGCTGAAGATGTGGTAGAACACGAGGGCCAGCACGACCCCCGGGGTGATGGAGGGCAGGAAGTAGAGCGTGCGGAACAGGGCCTGCCCTACCTTGGCCCGCAGGCACAGCAGCGCCAGCGGCAGCGACGTGAGCAACGTGCCACAGACGCTCAGCACGACGTAGACGGCTGTGTGACGCATGGCCAGCCAGAAATAGCTGTCGGCAGAGTACAGCGCCCGGTGGTAATTGTCGAAGCCGACGAACCTGGAGGCGCCGGCGAAGGCGTCATAGTCATGGAAGCTGACCCACAGGCTGATGCCCATGCTGACAAAGCTGAACAGGCAGGCCACGGTGAGAGCGGGGCCGACGTAGAGGTAGGGCAACAGACGCTGGCTCCAGGAGACACGACGGGCCATCAGTCAGCGCCTGCCGCCCGCAGGGCCAGCCAGTTGTCGACCTGCTCGTTGTAGCGACGGTAGACGTTGTCGACGTTGTCCGCCGCCGTGCGCATCGCTGCCGCAACCGACGGGTAAGGTCCGCGACCCTCGACGATCTCAGGGTAGTGCAACAGCACGGACTCGACGATGGGGTTGGCCTGGTGGTCGACGGCAATGATCTCGGTGTGTCGCAGCTTGTCACCGGCCAGACAGATCTGCTTGACGTTGGACAGGTAGGGCCGCTCCTGCAGGGCCTGCTGCCAGCGGTCCGTCGCGTAGAAATCGAAACGTGGCCCGTTGTAGCCCAGGTATTGCCCGCGCAGCAGGCTGCCTTCGAGGCCGCCAACAAACTTCACGTAGCGCCAGGCGGCATCGACATTGTCACAACGCCGGGTGATGACCAGCATGTTGCCCCAGGTCACCGTCGACGGGCCGTCACCGCTGGGTCCACGGGGGAAGGCTGTCTTGCCGAAGTGGGTCCAGCCCATGGTGTCGCGCGTGATGTCTTTGCCCGACCAGGTGCCGGCAGCAACAACGGCGGCGCGCCGCTCCTTGAACATCTCGCCATCGGTCATCTGCCGACGGAAGGGCGGACACACGCGGTCCACCCAGTAGAGTCGGGCGATGAACTCCACGGTCTCGATACCGCGGGCGCTGGCAAACAGGGCCTGTGTGCCGGCGGCATCCTGGAAGCGCCCGCCATTGGCGGCAAGCCACGGCGCGAACAGGCCGGCGCCGCTGGAGGCGGACAGGAGAAATCCCGCCTGTGTGACGTCATCGTTCTCGTCCCGCACGGTGAGCTTGCGCGTCAGCCGCCGGAAGTGCTCCCAGTCGTGTACGGCATTCCAAAAAATGCATGTCCAGTCGATGGCACCGGCGGCATCGCGCTGGAACATCGCCCGGATCTCATCGTCGTCGGCTGCGGCCGCCTGCAGGATGTCGAGGTTCCACAACAGGCACGAGGCGTCGATGATCTGCGGGATGCCGAAGATGGTGCCGTCCTCGGCGTGATTGTGCCGCCACGCCGAGGGCAGGAAAGCGGACTCGCCCACGTAGGCGGGTGTGCCGGGCAGGGCGGGATCGGCGTCGAGCAGGCCGTTGAGTGAGCGCAGCATGCCGCGCTGGTGAAATCCCTCCGCCCAATACACGGAGGACTGAAAGACGTCGGGTGGTGTATCACCGACCATGGCGGTGGACAGCTTCTGCACGTAGTTGCCGAAGGGCACCACCTGAAAGATGACGTCGACATCCGGGTTGCGCGCCTCGAAGGCGGCCTCCAGCGCGTTAAAATAGTCCCCGTACTCCTCGTTGGTGGAGGCGCTCCACCAGTCCCAGACGCGCAGCTCCTCGCGCTGGGTTTTCTGCAGGCCGAGGTCTTCGACCCAGCGGCGTGTCAGACCCGCTCGGGCGAGCACACCGGCAACCAGGATCAGGGCCAGCAGGAGGCCGGCAACCAGTTTCAGGCGGGACATGCAGACACTCTGGATGGGCTCCGCAGGTTCTCAGGGATCGGGCAGGTCGAGGCGAGGCGCCGTTTCGCCGGTGAGACCAAAATAGTCAGCGAAACTGAAGAAGTCGTCAAAGTCGACGGCGCCATTGGCAGACAGGTCGAATCGCGCATCCCATCCGGCGGCCGTCGAGGACTGGCCGAAGTGATCGGCGAAGGCAAAGAAGTCATCAAAATCCACGGCGCCGTTGAGGTCAAAATCACCCGGGACGCCGACCACTTCGATGGCAATGCTGGTCTGGGCGGCAGCACCCTCGGGATCCGTTGCCGCGAGCGTGACCAGGACCTCACCGGCGGCAATGCCCGACACCGCAAGGTTGCCCCCGCTCTGTCCGAGAGCGACGATGCCCGCCGGCACGGCGTCGACGGCAAAACTCAGCGAGTCGCCATCGGCGTCGCTGAACACGGAATCCAGCAGCACAAGAATCTCGCCACCGACGTAGATGCGACTTGCGGCGGTCGCCATCCGCACGACCGGCGGGTGGTTCGTCACAGCCGGATCGAAGGCGATCGTCAACGTCGGCCGGTTCGCTGCTGTGGCATGCTGGCGACTGTCGAAACGTTTGGCCGTACGAGGGGCGGATTCATCTCCGCGCAGCAACCAGCCGAAATTGGTGGCGGGATTGTCGAGCCAGGCCTGCACGTCCGCGCTCATGCCGGCGGAGGACCAGGAGTACGACCCGACAGCCCCCACCGTCGTACTGGCGCTGGCGCCGGCTTCGTAGTCGCCGCCAGGGGTCTGCCAGAGGGCTGTGTCGCGGAAGGCGTGGATCCACGTAGCGCTGCCGGCGTCAGCCAGGGCGCCACCCCCTTCTTCACCCGAGCCATCGGCACTGCCCTCGCCCCAGGCTGCCAGCACGCGGTGCAACGATTGTGCATGGGTTGTGGATACGGTGCGGGACATGTTCATGCGCAGAGTGACATCCGTGATCGTGGCCCCGGCGGGAATGGCGTCGGCCACAGCAAATGTCAGCAACGCGCGCCGTGTCTTTGGCTGGTTGGTGCGACCGGCAAACAGATATTGCCCGGCACCATCGGCCAGAGTCCCCTGTGAATCCTCAAAAAGGGTGGCGTCCGCCGTGGGCGTCAGCGTCGCAGTGTCGGCGCAGACCGTCACCGCCGCCAGGCAGAGCACGTAGACCAGGGGACTTGTTGGGTAGAATCGACGATAACCCATGGAGCCAGCAACTTTCTGCACCGAACAGAAATTGAGCACAGCGTACAGCGTAACAGCCAGAACGCCGCAGCACACGCAGCCGAGCGCCGCCAGCGACCGCGTCGATGCCCCGGCTCAGAGCGTGGAGAAGCGGTACTCGGTCGTGTGACGCCACAACTCGCCGGGGCGCAGTATGGTTGTGGGGAACGCCGGATGGTTCACAGAATCAGGAAAGTGTTGCGTTTCGAGGCAGAGGCCAGAGTGGCGATTGTAGACAGCCCCTCCTTTGCCAGCCAGGCCGCTGAGAAAATTGCCCGTGTAGAACTGCACGCCGGGCTGTGTGGTGTGCACCTCCATGCGACGTCCGCGGCGTGGCTCAATCACCTCCGCAATCATGCGACAGTTCGAGCCATCCCAACGATCAATGACGAAGTTGTGATCGTAACCATCGCTGTCCCTCAACTCACCAATCCTGTCGCCCACGGTTGTGGACTCCTGCAGGTCCAGCGGGGTTGCCGCCACAGGAAGGATCGCACCGGTGGGAATGCCCGTCCCGTCCCGTTCGGTATACGATGCGGCGCGGATGCGAATGACATGATCGAGGATGCCGCCGCCGCCGTGGCCGATGAGATTGAAGTAGGAATGGTTCGTCAGATTGACGGGTGTGGGGCGGTCCGTCCGCGCCAGATAGTCGATGCGCAGGCCGCTGGCCCGTGTCAGCGTGTAGAGGATCTCGCAGACCAGTTCACCCGGGTAGCCATCTTCGCCATCCGGGCTGGTGTAATGGAAGCGCACGGCGCCCCCCTCGGGAACTGACTCTGCCTCGCCTCGCCACACGGCCCGATGAAACCCACCTTCGCCGCCATGGATGTGATTGGGCGGTGCATTGATGGCCAGTTGATACGACGTCCCGTCGAGTTGGAAGCGACCATTGGCGATCCGGTTGGCCACGCGCCCCGTGGCGCAGCCAAAGTAGGCTGGATTGACCTCGTACTCGGCGAGCGTGTCGAAGCCCAGGGCGACATCGGCGATCTGGCCATTGCGATCAGGGACGCGGACCTCGGCGACAATGGCGCCGATCTCCAACAGCCGCACGACGGCGCCGTTGTCATTGGACAGGGTGAAGACGGCAACTTGCTGACCTCGCGAGGTCGTGCCGAAGACATCGCGCGTGACGTTGTTCATCGGGTTTCTTTCGACCGGGGCTGCAGACAGGTGCTGACGGCTGGCGAAAGTAGGCGGGTTGCAGCGAACCAGCAAGACAGTTGCAGACACACGGCACAACCTTCTTCTTGTCACGCCGGAACGTAGTGCACGAGCATAGAACCCTTCGTGAGGAGGCGGTATGGCCCCCACTCTGCGCCTGATCGGATGCATCGCAGCACTGCTGCTGGCCCCACGGATCCTGGCTGCCCTCGAGCCGCCGGAGGAACTGCTGAGCATGAAAATGGGCACGCAGTTGCTTGTTGAAACAACGGGCACGATGACGGGGGAGGGCGTCTGCTGGCATGCCTCCTGGCGCGCCGATGACTTCGTCCAGGGCGCCCGCAACACGGGGGACCTTGCCTATCTCGATGGCGCGGTGACGTACTTTGATGCCCTCATCGCCAAAATGCACACCTCACGCGACG
>JAQCJA010000276.1 GCA_027593305.1 bacterium | reverse complement strand
TCGGCAGTCCCATGAACTTCCGACGGGTCTCAAGCATTCTCCTCAGGCCGAGCCCCGCCCACACGGAGAGGCAGAGCATGCCGACGATCGCGACGCGGGCAGGCGCTCGGGCGCCTTTGAAGAAGGGCAGCTCCATCAGCGCTGAGTACGGCAGCCAGATTCCGGTTTCGTAACCGTTGACACTCAGGCTTGGTCCCAATGCCAGCACCATGAACAGCAGGGCGCCCAACATCCAGATGCGTATGCTGGAAGGGCCACGCCATCCATGGCGAGCCGACAGGATGCACAGGAACAGGACACCGATGCCGATGTAGCTGGATGGCTCGATGCCATCGATGGATGCCATATCGAACAAGCGGTGTGTGATCGCGCGCACGGGAGCCGACACCCACTGTCGATCGCTCGGCACAATAAAACTGAGCAAGTCGGCCTTGAAGTTGTCGTGTCCTCTGGCGAATCCGTAATCGGACGTGGATGCCGTCAGCAGGGCCGGCAGAAGAATCGGGCTGGACCCGACAAACGCCATCACACCGACAATGGCGCCCCATTTCACAGGCCGCATGGAGTGCTCACCTACTGCGCGGAAAACCGTGAATCCTCCCACCACGAGCAGGGCGAAGGCAAAGTAGTAGTAGCTGGTCAGGATGGTCAGCGATAGCCAGAATGCCGCCCACAATGCCCGCCTGATGCAAGGTCGATCGTGCAACCGCAGCAGCGACAGCGCCACCATGGGCAGCGTCTCGGTTGCCATGAGATGGTAATGCCCTGTGAGGTGCTGGAATTTGTACGGACAGAATGCGAACACGAAGCCAGCGAGCAGCGCTGCAGGCACCGACCGTAACACATACATGGCCAGCAGAAACGCGGTGAAACCTGAGAGGCAGAACGACAGCAGGATGACGATGTTGTTGGCAGTGGTAAAGCTCAACCAGGCGAGGGGCACCGTCAGCAGGCCATGCAGAAACATGCTTGGCTGCATCGTCATCGACATCCCCACCGGGAAGAATACCCAGCTTGAATGCAGCAAACCTTCGATAGATCCCAGCAGCGCCGTCCGCCCCCGCCACGGATACCAGGACTGCAGCGATGCATCCGAAAAGGTGTCGACGATATTCGTTATCCCCGGAACGTGGGTAGATACATCGAGCAGCAGGGGATGCGTGTACAGCACCGCGAGTGCGGCGTAAACCATCAACGCCAGGGCTCGCTGTTGGCGCGAAGCGTCACGGACTGCGTCCAGCGGGCTCACCGGATCGCGCAGGATTACCTGTAGTCGGAGGAACGTGGTTCTCATGAGCGTGTACTCAAATGCCCAGTCCCATTGTCTGGCTCACAGATATCCCAGAGCCTTCAGCCGCTGTTCCAGCACCGCCTTCTCATCGGCCGTTTCCTCCTGGGCGCGCAGGTCGGCATAGGCTGAGCCATCGAGCAGGCCCTGGTAGCGAGCCTGGAAGGGGGTCGGGTCGGCGCACGACAGGTCCCGTCCCGTCGCCACGTCACGCAGGACGTATGCGCCGCTCGTTTCGTCGTAACGGAACAGCACTTCGCCATTGCTGATCGACCACTGCCGCCGGCCTTGCGGGTTGCGCTCCAGAAGCTTGTCATCGATCGCCAGACGGGAGGTTACGCGACGGTGTTCCACCTCCAGGTTTCCGGCGTTGAGGAAGCCCACGCCGTACAGGCTGTCCAGTTCCGTCAGCACCCAGCGTTCCTGCCGGGGTTGGGCGTCAACGAGGCTGCGACCGTACCCCCGATAGCCACAATCCACACCGGCCAGATCGCAGATCGTCGGCAAGAGATCGATCATCGACAGCGAGCCATCCGGCAGCTTCCAGTCGGACAATGGCAGGTGCGCCAGCAACGGCACGCGCACGACGTTCTGATGAATCAGGTCCCCGTGCGACATGAGTTCCGGATCAAAGCCTTCGCCGTGATCGCCGAAGAGAAAGACCGCCCACTCCTTCAGGTCGATCTTCTTCAGAATCTCCGTTATGCGGAACTCCTGCACCTGCACCGCAGCGGCATAGTAGTAGCGCAGGGCTTCTTCCTTGCGGCCCGTGCGCACCAGTTCCTGCAGGCCCGGCTGCAGGTCAATGCCACTGAGACCATATCCGCCGTGCGTATACCAGAAGTGCAGGAAGCGCAGTTGCTTCGTGTCATCGCCGGTGTCGAGCATATCCAGGACCGGCTCCAACGAACCGAGACACTGATTGCGAGCAGCAGGATCCATGGGACCGATACATTCTTCGTAGTCGAGGAAACGGAACACGTCGGGGCGCTCGGAATGGCCGCTGACTGCAAAGCCCTGTTGCTGCAGCAGATGCATCAGGTTGGTCACGCCGTCAAACATCTTCAGGTAGGTCTGCCCGAAGAGACCGTGCTCAAAGGGGTAGAGTCCCGTGAACAGGGACGTGTGGGATGGCCGTGTCGCCGGCGCCGTGACGAAGAAGCGGTCTGCCAATGCGTAGTCGCGTGTGAGTACGTCAAATTTCGGTGTTTCGAGAGCCGGGTTGGTACGGCTCAACGCGTCGTAACGCAGGCAATCGATGGAGATCAGCAGGAATTTCCGGACCGCCACAAGCGTCCTTTCTCAGTCGATCAGGCGGGTGTTGTATTGACGGTGTGTGTGTCGGTACCCGCCATAGGTTGAGGCTTGTGGTGGCTCCTGGGTGTAGATATGAACGCGATCCTGGTACGGGTCGTAGAGGATGACTTCCTCGCGATCGTCGCCGCAGACGTTGGCCGGAAAGCAGTGATACCAGCCCATTTTTCCGCCGCTGGCCGGCGGCAGGCCCGGAAATGCCACGGCTCGGTTGCCATCACCATCCCACAGGGCGGCAGGGCTGTAGATGAGGTCGGGACCACCGGCACCGTTCCAGCGGATGGTCTCCAGGCCGGTATTGTTGGGTGAATCATCCACACGAAAGCGGCTGCGAATCCCATTGGGGCCGGCCACAAGAAGGTCCGGGTGATGGCCGTTGTAGCGGATCACCAGTTCCCGGTCGTTGCTGTCGGCGTGATAGCGGCCGCAACGGATCTCCTGACCATGGGGGATGGCCTCGAGGCCGAGTTCATACAGCCGCCTGCCGGATCCATCCAGGACCATGCCTCCTGCGGAAACAATGGCTCTGGGTGGAAAATCTGCATCCCAGGGTTCGACCAGGACGCTGTCCATATTGTCTCCCAGGTACTCTTCCCACAATACACGGCCATCATGATCCAGCAGGAACAGGCCACCGTTGACTTCATCGCGGCCATCACCATCAAAATCGCCGATGGCCGGAATGTAGGCGGCGTGCTGCGGATACTCATTCCACCGATTCTCATAGGTCCACAGGAGTTCGAAATGACGGTCGAAGGCCAGCAGCGTCCGGCCCACCTTGATGACGAAATCGGTTGCCTGTCCGATGCCGGAGAAATCCGCCACCAGCAGCCTCTGGTGGACGAAATTCGGGATCCTCAGGATGCCAGCGTCGAAGCCATCACAACTGCGCAGGGCGTCAGGGGAAGCCTGTTGCTTGATATGGCCTGTCGCACCGTCCAGCAACAGCAACCGGACATCACCGAGGTGCCACTTACTGGTCGCCTCAATGCCTTCATCGACAAACAGGCAGAGCACTTCGCATGCACCGTCACCATCGATGTCGGCAACGGCCACCGGCCCCGGTCGATCGGGAGAGATCGTGTGTAACAGTGTGTTGGTGTCGGTATCGGCCACGGCCAGATCGCGTCGGCCCATCGACCACAAGGGTTGGCCATCGATGTCGAAGGCACCCAGAAAGGCAGGTTTTATGCCACCCAGAGACTGGTAGACGGCGAAATCGACGACGCCGTTGCCCGTCAGGTCACCGATCCTGATGTCGCCGCCATAGCGCCTGCCCCTGTCATCGACGGAGGTGAAGGCCTGCGGAATCGGAACATCGCGGAATGGCGTCGCCTGAATGACGTGGGGCTCCCTTTTTCGGCTATCCATGGCCACCCAATCTAAGCGACCCCGCGTTGGCGCGCAGGGGTGGTATTTTCCCCTCCGGCGAGTTACCATATCTGCATGGCTCCCTGGATATTCGTTGCGGTTTCCGTCCTGTTGCTGGGTGCGACCTTGCGCATGTGGCTCGAATACGGGCAGCGCCAGCGTCAGCTCGTTGCCGAGTTGCACCGGTTGCGCGGTCTGATTAAGGCGCACTCACAGCGCGTCGAGACGGTTCGCACGATCACGCAGAATATCGAGCGCGAGACAAAGACGCTCATCGAACGGCGGACCGAACTGCAGACCAGGGTGCTGGAAGACCGCACCAAGCTCACCGAGATGGAGGAGCACCTGGAACGCGTGCGCCCGAAGAGCCACCGCATCGACAACAGTTCGCGCCAGGACAAGGGCGACTGGTAATGATGGAGCTCGCGGTCTTCGCCTCCGCCGGCTTCATGGTACTTGCCGCCCTGGTCAAGGGCTACACGACAAAATCCCTCGCGCAATTGCGTCAGGAGGGCGGGCGCCTGCATCACGAGGAAGGCCGCACGCGTCAGGAACTGGTGCAGGCTGAGGTCTTGCAGGAGAGTGCCGACGCTCTGCGCAATCAGGCCGAATTCGACTGCAAGAAGCTCGCCGACGAGATCACTTCGCTGGCACAGGATCTCGAACACGTCGCGGCGGATCTGGGCCGTTCGGAGCTCGACGACGAAGAGCAGTGAATCCCGTCAGCCAGGCGCGCGCTACACCTGGGGGTTGCCAAGGTAGGCAACGAGCAGTCTGGCGCAGTTGACGATACCGTCCACGTGGCTGATCTCGAAGCCATGCGTATTGTCACCGGGGTAACCAATCAATACGGCTCGGGCCGCCGAGGCTGCGGCCTTCGACAGGGTGGCGTCGCTGGCGTAGGATGTGAGCACCGCCGTCTGCACACCAAATCCAAGCTGCGATGCCAGTTCCGTCAGGTGATCGACAGTCGCCGCGTGGTACAGTCCTGCCCTGTCCTTGCACGGCAGGATCGGATCGGCGCTGTTCTGCGTCTGGTACTCGCCGGCGACGGGCACGACATCAAGGGCGACAACGGTTGATGCCGGAACCTGGCCCACCGACCACACGGCCCCAAGGCCGCCGATCTCTTCCTCCGAACTGGCGATCAACCAGGTGTCGACGGCCGGCGGTGTTACGGCCATTTCGTGAGCCGCTGCCACGAGCATGGCAAGGCCCGCACGACAATCGAGATTGTAGCCGCAGAGAAAGTCGTGACCCAGCCACCATGGTGCCTTTCTGTGGCGGGCGATGACTACGCGTCGTCCGGGACGCACGCCGCGGGAAGCGAGGGTGGCAGCGTCGAGTTTCGTCTCAACCCACATGGCCTCCCACGTCAGCGCGCCACCCTCCTTCGGGGCCGCCGCGGGACTCTCAACGGACACGTGCTTGGAGCCGATGGATAACACACCCGGAAGGCTCTGTTCGCCGACCAGGATCTCGACAGGGGACTCGCCAATGGCCCAGGGATGCAGTCCGCCGACGGGCCGCACGCGGATGCGACCATCTGCGTCAACACGTTTGACGATCATGGCGATCTCGTCCTTGTGCGCCACGACGGCGATACCCCTGTCCGAGGAGCGGCCCTTGAAATGCACAACGATGCTGTCGGCATCATCCTGCCAGGTACCGTCTCCCAGCCCGGCAAACATCTCCAGCAGCAAGCGTTCGACCTCACCCTCCGTCCCGGATGGACCATGAGCATTGGTGAGACGTTCGAGATCAGCGAGCAGGCGCAGGCGATCGACGGCCACGTGAGGGTTCCTTTCCTGGAGCAGATTCTGGATGGCGGTTCAGCAAAGATAAGGCCGGACTCCTGCAGAAGCAGGGCCCGGCCCGTGGAAGGAGTCATGCCGTCGCGGCGGTGGGGGCCGCCGCAGGCTAGTTCGGTACGACGGAGGCGTTCGGCGTCAGGCCGCTGATGAACTCGTCCGCCAGGTTGCGCAGGCGTTTCTGCAGACGAAGGCGTCCACGGTTCACGCGTGATTTCACCGTGCCCACCGGGCATTCGATGATCCTGGCGATCTCGTCATAGGACAGGCCATCGAGATCCCGCAATTGTACGGCCTCGCGGAATTCCGCCGGCAGATCGCTGATGGCATCAACGACGGACGCCCGGACCTTTCGTGTGTCGGTAAATTCACCGGGAAGAAGGCCGGCATCGACAGGTTCGAAGAATGCCGTGCGCTCCTCATCGTCCGTTGACGGACCAATGGCGATCCAGTGCCAGCGCTTGCGCCGACGCAGTTCCGTTTTGGCCAGGTTGCCAGCGATGGTGTACAGCCAGGTGGATACCTGTTCAATGGCCGGATACTGATGCTTGTGCCGCAGACAACGCAGGAAGGTTTCCTGCACGATATCCTCGGCTGTCTCGCGGTCCCCGACGAAACGGCAGACGAAATTGGTAAGGGGGGCGCCATAGCGGCGTACGAGAACACCCAGCTGGTTGGTATCGGTGGCGGCCTGTCGAAGTACAGCGCGGTCTGAGAGTTGTTGGGTCGCATCCATGAC
>JAQCJA010000275.1 GCA_027593305.1 bacterium | reverse complement strand
TCAAATGGTTGGCGAGGCCAACCACGTCGCCGCCAACCAGGTAATTGCAGCGGTGCTCCCCTCGCTTCCAGGTCGCGTAGATGCCCGTCATGTAGGGGTGCGCACCTGCGTCCAGGACGTACGTCCAACGCGCTCGCACAGGCTCGCCCTCTGCGGTGGTGAGCCACGCTTCCATCTCCGGCGGATCATGCGCATCGTTGAAGATGAAGAATCCGCAGCGCCAGATGGCAACACCCAAAGCCCGTAGCTCATCGAATACAGTCACCGCAACCGCCGCCAGGTCGTCGCTTCTGTGCATGCCCAGCGCCTGGCCGCGCACGCGCTCCAGGATCTGTTCGATCTCCAGCCTGCGGTTCTGTTCCTCCAGTCGCTGAAAATCGAGGAAGCGGCGGTAGCCGATGGCCAGGGCCTGGGTGAGCTGGCGAGCAATGTCGATGTGCTCGGGGCGCTCCTGGCGTTCGCGGAAGGCGATGCTGCCGTACTGGAAGGGGACGTTGGTGACGACCCAGTCACCCTCCCAGCCGGGGAACCCGCCGGCAAATCCGAGTTGCGAGTGCAGCCTGTGGAAGATCCTGGAGAACGGTTCGCTCCCCGTCACCGGGACCGACCAGGGCTCCCCCGCCCGCCAGCGGCTGACGCCGTCCTGGAACTGGGCACTCGATATGGCCTGAAGCTCGGCAGAGGAATAGCTGATATGCGTCGTGCCGATCTCCTCGTCGAAATCCACGAGGGCGTCCGAGGTGATCGAGGGGTCCTGGCGGGGCGGCTTGACGAAGGCAGAGAAGCTGTCGTAGACCCCCTCCTCAAAGTCATACAACTGGGCGCTGCAGCACGGCGACTCGACTCCCGCTGCGACCATCTCGTGGAAGAGGACGGCGACGACGCGGTGCAGGTCGTCGCTGGTGCGCATGGCCAGCGCTTCTGCACGTACGCGCTCGGCGGCCAGCAGGCGACGGCTCCCGACGGGGTCGCCGCCGACCTGCGCACGCAGGGCCTGCAGCTCCTCGATGAGTTGCGCTTTCGTCTTGCGTGCGTCGTTCATGACCCCTCCACAGCTGCAGCGACAGCCACGGCACCGTCACGGGCGCTCAGGCGTGGCCGCCCGAAATCACCAGGACCGGAGCAAACGTCCGCAAATCCCAATCATGGGGATTTGACGTTGCGATGCAAGCCACCGCCAACGGCAATGTGGCTCAAGGGGTTGCCGCGAGACCGTCACGACCTACTCGTCGTAGGTAAACGACCTACTCATCGTAGGTGAACACCGTGCCCGTCGTGACCCGCAGGCGCCGTCGGATCCGTTGCGAGGTCGTGTCGATCCCCATGTTCAGCAGGGCCGATGCGACAATCAGGAAAAGGGCCACGTCGAGATGGTCGTCGGTGATGGCACTGTCGACGAAGAACCCGAGGGTGTGGATGCCGAGAATCCCCAGCATGGCGGACTCGCGCATGATGATCTCCCAGCGGTAGAACAGGAAGGCCAGGAACTGGCTGTAGAGCCGTGGGGTGACTTCGAAGAGATAGCGGTCCAGTCGCCGCCGGGGGGCATCCTGGCGCAGCTGGATGCCGTCTGCTGTCTGCCCCGTGAGGTGGCCCAGGATGGCGCCATTGTGCAGGATGATGGCGATGATGGCGGGCAACATGCTCGGCCCGAAGAGCTGCAGCAGCGCATAGGCGAGGATGTACTCGGGCGTCGTACGGAGTACGATCAGCGCCAGGCCGCCCAGTCGTGTCGTCGTCCTGCCGACGAAATGCCGGCTCACCACAACATAGGCCAGCAGGGCGAAGATCCCGGTGCCGACGAGAGCGATCTGGGTCAGGATGAGGGTATTCCACATACCGGGCAGCACCTGGGAGCCGGCCAACTCGACGGCCCACGACCAGACGGCGCCGGCGTCGAAGTGCACGGCGCCGGTACCCTCGTAGTACCCATCGCGACGCATAGGCCACGGGAGAATCTCGTAGCTCACGAAGCGGACGACGTTGGCCAGCGACAGGTTGACGGCAGTCGAAACGAGCGCGAAGGAAGCGATCACATAGGCCACCACGAACTTCGGCTTGACCCAGTAGCGCAGCGAGGCGATCAGCAGGTAGAAGGCGTAGAGCAGCGCCGGCGCTTCGGTGTAGTGACCCTCTCGCAGGGCGGTCTCCAGGTGAAAACCCAGGGTAGGCAGGCCGATGAAGCCGAGGACGGCGCTTGAACGCAGGGCACACTCGAGTCGGTACGACGTGTACGACTTGATGTCGTCCCAGATCAGTGGCAGCACGGCGTAGGCCAGCAGGCTCAGACGGCCCGTCCCGGGTGGCAGGCCCCGCAGGGGCGACTGGTCAGCCTCCTGTCGGATCTCGGCGTAGACCTTGCCGAAGACGCCCATGTACGGGACGCCGATGGCGAGGATGCCGCAAATCGGTGTAAGACCGACGACGGGAAGAAACAGGAAGGCCCAGAAGATCTCGTGGATCGAGCGCAGGAAGGCACACAGCAGGCGCACCGCTGTGAAGGAGAAGAACAGGGACAGCACGCAGCCGCCGACGACACCCAGGAAGAGCCCGCAGAATGCGAAGGTGACGGTGTTGAGGAAGGCATCGCCATAGCCGGCGAGCACGGCCAGATCCGGGGTGAGGAACCCGCTGCCGATGCGGCCCAGCTCCTCCCACGGCTCCAGCGTCGTGATCTGGATGTCGGCAAGGGCCAGACAGAGTACGGCAACACCGAGGAACCCGAGGCTGACGCGCAGCATGGAGCAGGATCCGGCGGCCTAGGCGCCGGCAGCGCCGCTCTCATCGCCGTAGAGGTCGACCAGGGCCTGCCGGTCGATCTCGGCGGCGGGACGATCGAAGACGATCCGGCCCTCTCGCAACCCGACGATGCGGGCGAAGTACTGCAGCGCCAGCTGCACATCGTGCATGGCCAGCACCGCCGTCGAAGCGCGCGAGCGGATCAGCTGCAGCACTGCCCCGGCCTGATGGGGGTCGACAGCCGACACGGGTTCGTCGGCCAGAATCAGCGGGCAGCCGCGGTAGACGGCACGCCCCACGGCAACGCGCTGCTGCTGTCCGCCCGACAGGGTCGAGACGCGGGCATGCAGCTTGTCGGCCAGGCCCAGATCGCGAAAGATCGGCTCGATGGCGGCCACCTCCCGTCGCCGGGGCCGCACGAGGTTGAGCAGGTTGTACCAACCCGGATGCTGGTCGAGCCGGCCACTGTAGACGTTGTGGAAGGCGGACAGCTGCGGCACCAGGGCGTAGTCCTGATGCACCAGCGTCGCCTGTTCCTCGTTGAGTTCGTAGAGCTTGCGCAGCAGTGTCGTCTTGCCCGCCCCGCTGGGGCCGATGATGACGAGCTGCTCGCCCTCGACGATCGACAGTGTCACATCCCGCAGGACAGGCTCCTCCCCGTAGGAGACGCTGACGCCGTTGAGACCATGCACAGAGAGGCCGCCCCTACTCCCGGAAGACTCCGATGACGTGTCCGGTTTCGAGAATGGGCGTGTACATCGAGTTGTCCGCCGCGATGAACCGGCGGCGCGGGAAGGTGTCGAGCAGCGCGCGGTCGTCGAGATCGAGCAGCGCCTTCTGCACGCGCCCGCCAAAGCCCTCGCCGAAGAGCGCATCCACGTCGGCACGGATCGTCCAGTTGTAGTCGGGATACGTCGGCGTGCGCCAGATGATGCGCACGCGGCTCGTATCGACCTTGCCCGCCGCCAGCTCCGTCTCCCAGACCTTGTAGTTCAGGGCCCCCACCTGATAGCTGCCCGACTGCACCAGCGCCAGGGTCTTGGAGTGATCACCGCTGAAGCCGACGCGCTCGAAGACTTCGTCCGGGCTCTTGTCGAAGTGCTGCCGGATGTAGTACTCCGGCATGAGTCGCCCCGAGGTGGAACCCTTCGATCCGAAGGTGAAGGTCTTGCCGGCGATGGCGGCGGGAAAGCCGTCGCCCTCGTTCGCTCCGGACAACTCGTCGAACTCCGTTTCGGACAGTCCCGTGCTGTTGTGGGCGATGAAGTAGGTGACGAACTCCTGATCCTCGACGCCCTGAGCGATGGCCCGCGATCCGGGAACGGCGAGCCGCGCCTGGACACCCGAGAGGCCACCGAACCACGCCAGCTGGACCTCGCCGTTCTTGAAGGCGGCAACGGAGGCGGCATAGGACTTGACCGGCACGTACTCGACGGGCACGCCCAGCACCTCGGCCAGGTAGCTGGCAACCTTTCCGAAGCGAGCCGTCAGCCGGGACGTGTCCGCATCGGGGATGGCCGTGAACCGCAGGGGCTTGTCAGCGGCCGAGACGGCCGACGCCAACAACAGACACAACAGGGTACAGATTTGTGCAGGGGTGCGTAGCAAGAGTATCAGACCTTCGTGGGGGGTGGATCCGTTGAGTTTTCTCAGCGAAAGACGAGAGCGTGTGGCTCGGTGGCGGCCTCGACACGTCCCACCAGACGCGTGTGCTCGACGCCCGCGTCGGTGAGGGCGGTCACTGCCGCCTCGGCCTGGTCGGCGGGCAGCGCCACCAGCAACCCGCCGCTGGTCTGCGGGTCCACGAGCAGCTCCTGATGCGCCGCGGACAGGGAGCCGAAATCGGTCGCCGCATCGATCAACTGCCGGTTGACGCCATTGACGCCTGTCGACACGCCGCGCTGGTACATCTCGAGGGCCTCCGCCAGCACCGGCAGGCGGTCGGTGTCGATGTAGAAGGTGACCCCCGATCCGGTTGCCATCTCGTAGGCGTGGCCGCCGAAACCGAAGCCGGTGACATCGGTCACCGCGTGTACGTCGAAGCGCCGCAAGGTCTCAGCGGCCGTCATGTTGAGCGTCGTCAGTGCATCCACGCAGGCCGCCAGCGCCGCTTCCGAGACCCACTTCTTCAGATTGGCGTTGAACAGCACACCGCTGCCGATCGGCTTCGTCAGAATCAGGGCGTCCCCGGGGCGCGCCCCGACATTCCGCCAGAAACGGTCCGGATGCACAAGCCCCGTCACCGACAGGCCAAACTTCGGTTCCTCGTCATCGGTCGTGTGCCCACCAGCGAGCACCGCGCCGGCTTCCGTGATCTTCGTCAGCGCCCCCTCGACCATGCCGGCAAGCACGTCGGGGCCGAGTTGACTCGATGGGAAGCCGATCAGGTTCAGCGCCACGATCGGCCGCCCGCCCATGGCGAAAACGTCGCTCAGCGAGTTGGCGGCGGCGATCTGCCCGAACAGGAAGGGGTCGTCCACGGGCGGCGTGATGATGTCTGCCGTCAGCACGAGGGCCGTCTCATCATCCAGACGGTAGACGGCGGCGTCGTCACTCGTCTCGAAGCCGACCAGCAGCCTCGGATCGACCTTCTTCGGCAGTCCTGCCAGCAGCTTTGCGAGCCCGACCGGGCTCACCTTCGCCGCTCAACCGCAGGTCCTGGCGAGGCTGGTCAGTGTCTTGTTCTTCGAGAACAGAGCCATGTATCGTTCCTTGTCGAGTGGGGCCCTACCATAGCGCCCATGAATGGGGGAACCTACGGGTGTGGCCTTGGCCGGGCAATGCGCCGCCGGATGGATCCCTTGCCTGCGAGGACGGCGGCGCTCTTCTTCTCGACGACTCACCTCTTGCGCGGCGGAAGCCAGATCATGCCCGAACACCGAATCCTCGACATCGTCGACCTGCCGACCCTCATCGACTGGGTCCGTGACGCCCGCCAGAGGACCTTCGAGCTGGTCGAAGATCTGACCGAGGAGCAGCTGATGGGGCCGCAGCTGTTCTGCGTCAATCCCGGTCGCTGGGAGATCGGCCACCACGCCTGGTTCCAGTCCTACTGGGTCCTGCGCCATGCCGCCCGGCAGCCCCCCGTGCGACCCGACGAAGACGCGCTCTACGACTCGATCACCATCGCCCACGATGACCGCTGGGTTCTGCCCCTGCCGACGCGGGCGGAAACACTCGAATTTCTCCGTGAGGTCCAGCAGCGCACGATCGCCGTCCTGCAGGATTCGCCGTCCGATGACCTGGTCTACCACGCCCTCTACAGCACCCTCCACGAGGACATGCATACCGAGGCGCACACCTACACGCGCCAGACCCATCACTGGGCCAGGCCCCGGCTCGGGGTGCCCTTCGAGGCGCCGCAGAAGGCGGGTGCCATCGAGGGCGACGCGCAGATTCCGGGAGGCACCTACACCCTGGGCGCCGAACGGGACGAGCCCTTCGTGTTCGATAACGAGAAGTGGGCGCACCCCGTCGAGCTGCAGCCCTTCGCCATCGCCCGGGGCGCCGTGACCCAGCAGCAGTTCGCTGCCTTCGTCGACGACGGCGGCTACCAGGATCAGCGGCTGTGGGATGAGGAAGGCTGGCAGTGGCGCAGCCGGGTCGACGCCGAGCATCCCGTCCACTGGCAGCGATCGTCGCAGGGATGGCAGCGCTACCACTTCGACGAGCTGCGCGACCTGGAGCCGCACCGGCCGATCATCCATGTGAACTGGTTTGAAGCCCAGGCCTACTGCCGCTGGGCGGGACGCCGCCTGCCGACCGAGGCGGAGTGGGAAGCGGCGGCCATCGGCCAGGCCACCGTCGACGGTCGGC
>JAQCJA010000274.1 GCA_027593305.1 bacterium | reverse complement strand
CGAGCACCACGGCCAGACCGATGCCCTCGCTCTTCAGCGCGATTCCCGGTCCACTCGATGCGGTGGCCGACAGGGCGCCACCGAAGGCGCCACCGATAATGGAGCCGATGGCGGCGATTTCGTCCTCAGCCTGGAAGGTGCGAACATCGAAGTGCTTGAGAGCCGCCAGCCCTTCCAGGATGGGACTGGCAGGCGTAATCGGGGAACTGCCGTAAAACAGCGTCTTGTTGGCCTTGCGCGCAGCCGTGACCAGTCCGAGGACGATGGCCTCGTTGCCGGTGATGCGCCGATAGGTTCCGGGCGGCACTTCCGTCCGACTGGGTACGGTGATACGCCCGGAAAACGATTCTGTCGTCTCGCCATAGGCATAGCCTGCCCTCAGAGCGCGCGTATTCGCCTCGACCACCTGTGGACGCTTGGCGAATTTCTTGGCGTAGAAGGACAACGTGCTGTCGAGGGGACGATCGAAGAGCCAGAACGCCAGCCCTAGAGCGAAGCCGTTCTTGCACAGGTCCTTCTGCTGATTCGTCATGCCTTCGATATCCTCGAGGGCCGTGCGTGTCAGCGTTGTCAGAGCCACCCGATGCAACTCGTAGCCGCGCAATGCATCTGGGTTGTCGAGTGGATTCTCGTCATAGCCGGCCTTGCGCAGATTGTTCTTGGTGAAGGCATCATCGTTGACAATGATGACGCCCCCTGGCTGCAGGTCTTCCAGATTGGCTGCCAGCGCCGCCGGGTTCATCGCCACAAGGATCTGCGGCTCATCTCCGGAGGTGTAGATATCGTTGGAAGCGAAATTGACCTGAAAACCGGACAATCCTGGAATGGTGCCGACAGGGGCTCGAATTTCGGCGGGAAAGTCAGGGAAGGTCGAGACGTCATTGCCGAGAATGGCGGAGGCGTTGGTGAACTGGTCTCCGGTAAGTTGCATACCATCGCCGGAATCACCGGAAAAGCGGATGACGACGGATTCCTGCTGGCGGTCCCCATCAATATGTGGGGCCTGATCACTCACGCCGGTTGAGCTGGCCGGTGAATCGGCCATGCATCCTCCTCCTGTTATTCGGACTCTTGAGCAAACTATGCCCCTTCCCGCGTGCGTGGGATCTGCTCGGGGTCAGGGGGCAGGTTATAGACTTCGCGGGGAAAGTAGTCGGTCAGAAAGCGGATAACTGCATGCAGGCCAAGATTGCCCACCGCTCTGCCATCGTTGTCGACTACGGGAACATTGCGATAATGCCCGGTATTCATGAATTGCAGGGCGTGTCCGGCCGTGTCCTCTGGTGCGATGGTCTGCGGATTGGCCGTCATATGATCCCGCACCATGTGATGCAGACGGGATGGCTCACCGGCGATCTTGAGCAGTACGTCGCGCTCGGTGAAAATGCCGACCAGACGCCCTGCGGCGTCTTCGATGAGAGCCACCGAAGCGCGTCCGGCACGCATGCGGGACAGGACCTCATCCACGGACACATCCCCGGGGATACTGATGGAGCCACTGAGGTCCAGATGCGAAATGCGTGCGTCCTGCAGTGCCTGTACGAGACTCATTCCGCCTCCCGGGAAACCATCCAAACCCACAACAGACTCACGAATATAGATGTGCTCTTCAGACCGTCAAGAAAGCGTCGGTCCCAGGATGCAGGGCGGTATCGCCTCCAGCACGATCACAGTGTCCACGTGGTCCGTCAAATGGCCATCAGCGTCCGTGATGATGACACTTGCGCCGCCCGACACCAACCGGCGCAGGGCATTCAACAGCCGCGCCGACGAAGCCCCGTCACAGCCCCCAAAGGGACGATCCACGAGAATCAGATCACCACTTCGCACACCCACCTGCTGTCGTGCCACGCGTGCCAGCAGGTGCTCCACTCCATCCAGATCCCGCAGTGAGGCGTCCAGACGGCGCCTACCCAGGCCGCAACGCATCGCCGCCGAAAGGATCTCCTGGACGCTGCGCTCGCGGGCGAAGTGGGTCTCGGCAGCAGCGACCGTCATGGCGCAAGCCTCGGCAATGGAGACACCGTGAGCGGTCGCGGCGAGGATCTCATCACGGAATCGTGCGCCCTCACAGCGGGAACAGATGACCTCCACGTCCTCCACCAGATCCAGCGCGTGCCGGATGACCCCCTGCCCGGCGCACAGCGTGCATCGTCCCCCGGGTTTCTCCAGCAGGAAGTGGTCGAGGGTGAGATGGCTGTCCCTGGCAATGGGGCCATCGGCGAAGACCCGTGCCAGAGCTCGATGTACTGAGAGAAGATCAGCCAGACGCAGGTCGGTCTTGCTGTCCGCCAATGTGAGATCGATGACGCGACGCACGGCCGGGGCTCGCACGCGCCGTTCTGTCGGCGCCGCAGCAGAACCCTTCGTCGACAACCCGTGGCGCACAAGGGACAGCAGCCGCGTCTTGCCGGAACCGGTCGGTCCCACGATTGCGACGAATCGTCCGAGGGGTACCACCACCTTCCCCACGGGGGGCCTCATGTCCCCCTTTGATGCGGGTGCAATGACCAGTTGCTCCACCTCGGTCAGCGCAACTGGCATCCCTGTTGGCGCAACAGCCATCGACGCGGCGACCTCGCCGCCCCCAAGAGCAACGATGCTGTCGGCACGATCCTCGGGGCGGTCATCCGCGTCGAGCACAACCACAGAGGAACCGTCACCCACGAGACGCCGCAGACCGTCGTACACCAGGCGTCGTGTGCCTCGATCCAATGCCGATGGCGGCAGCAGCACGACGTGCAGCACGCCCGTAAGGCCCATCGCGCGCGCCCCGGCGATGCCGAGCAACAGTTGCTCACCATGTGCCAGATCGCGCACGGGGCGCCACAGAGGGATATCGCCAAGGGACAGTTCTGCGCAGATCTGGCTGATCTGCCGCAATCTCCGTGCTGCCGCCTCATCAAGACTGCCGATGAGCCTCGACATGTCACCCAGCCGCAGATCGGCAAAGATCTCGTTGCATGCCGTGGAATCGATATGCACCAGAGACGAGGTCGACGTGCCCCGGACCAGCCCTTCCCAGTCCGGCTCTTCGGTGCGTTGGCCACATTCGAGGCAGGCACGCCGAGAGTCCACCCAGACCTCCTGCCCTGCGTCATTTACCAGCAGTGTTCTGCCGGCAGCGATGGCCCGGGCCGTGCGCACCGCCTCGCCCAGTCGGCTGCTCGTGCGCCCGGATGGTGAGAGTCGATCGACGACGACATGCAAGGCGCCCGCCGTTGTACAATCCTGATCCGCACCAACCGCATCGAGGCGCACGACCTGGCCAGCGATTCGCACCCGACGGAAACCGGCTCGATCCAGCTCACCCAGCACACCCCGGACGGAGCCTGCGGGGAGCTCCATGGGAGCGATGACGAGGACCGCCTCGTGCGTAAACCGCTCCTCCACCAGGCCGGCGACGCTCTCCTCGTGGTAGGCGTGGCACGATCCGTGGCAGTGCGGGCAGAGAACACGCGCGCGTGCCTGCGTGATACGCACCAGATCCGGGCGCAGATGCAACTGTGAGGCAACCTTCGTGTCGTCGGCTGCCACCGCTGGCAATGCTTGGGCCGGCGGCAGGTGATCGACCCCGTCGACCAAAGCCTGCATGCCGATTCCGCCAATGCGTTCACGCTCAAACGGCGACAGAGACAACAGGTAGCGGCGCCGACTCTCGCCCAGCAATACGCGAACAGCGACGGCCTCCATACCTGAGCCAGCGGCGCCGACAAGGCGCACCACACGCCGCAATGGCACGTGCAGATCGATGCCATCAAGGCCCGCCTCGCGGATGCCGCGAAGATGAATGGCCGCCATCGGGCCAGCGGACGCTGCAGGGAACTCAGACAAAGAACGGGTTGTGCAGCAGTTCTTCTGCAACTGTGGTTGCCGGCCCGTGTCCCGGATAGAGCGTCGTTTCCCCCGGCAGCGACAACAGGCCACGCCCCACAGCGGCGATCTGGCCATCGTAGTCGGGGCGCTTTCTCGTGCCGCCAAGAGAACCTGCGAACAATGCGTCGCCGACAAAGGCGCAACCCTCCGGGTGAAGCAGAGACACGCCGCCCACCGTATGCCCGCCGGTGGCACACACGTCAAAGGCCTGCTCACCGACACGGACCTGGCCCCCGGCGAGCAAACGCTGGCCGATGTGTGACGCTGCGGCGCCGGCCAACTCCACATCCGCTGCGCTGATCGCCGCCTCGACACCTGTGGCAGCGACGATACCGGCAACGGCATCCACATGATCGTAGTGACCATGCGTCAACCAGACGGTGGTGATTTGTGCATTGGCTTCGGCCGCCACCTGCAGGATGTATTCCGCCTGGAACCCGGGATCAATCACGGCTGCCTGCCGCGTGCGCCGACAGATGGCGAGATAGCCATTCATGCGGAATTCGGTACCCAGCACGAGCATGCGAACTTCGAGACCGGCGGAGCGCTCCCCTTCTGCATGCGGCTCTGCCGGAAAGAACCCGGCACGGGCGCTGATTTTCAGTTTCTCCGGGTGCAGGGCCAAGGCCTGCGCCAGAGATTGCACGGTGTCATCGTCTGTGGGCCCTTCGTAGGCTTCGATCGCCTCGAGTGTGTGCACATCGACGCCGCTGGTGTCGGCGAGCGCTGCCAGGGATAACTCCTGGCCCCGGCGAGCCTTGCCCAGGATATCACCGAACTCGTCTTCCAGCGACGTGTAGGTGACCTTCATGGTCAGCCCGCCCGCATGTTCAGGACCATCTGTACAAATGCTTTCTGCACGTCGGCGACCTCAACTCCGGGACCGGTGAGCTTCAGGTAGAGGAAGGTGCTGCCCGTATGGACGATGGCCCCCAGAACCCGATGGTCCGCCATTTCCTCATCACCACCCATACCCATGCCGCCGCTGAATGTTCCACTGACGTCAACAAAGGTCGCCGCGAGGCCACCATCACTTTCTGCTTCCCAACGCTTCGCCTTCGATACAGAATCACTGCCATCCGGCTGACTGACCTGGCCGATCCAACGTGACACATTGTCATCCACACTGCCCATGTTGCCGGCAAACACCGCGAGACTGGCACCCTCGCCGCCATGGGCGGCAGGTATGGCATACTGAGCCAGACGCATGCTGCTTGTCGGCTTTTCTGACACCCAACCGTCAGGAACCCGGGTAGCGACGCCGGCCCAGATCTTGCTGCCGTCAGCGCTCTCACTGGCGCCATAGGCTGGAGTGGCGGGAACGACGGGAACGGCCGTGCCGTGATTGTCTTTGAGCGGCGTCAGGCCCTTCTCCGCCAAGGCCGCATCAGCAGGCTTATCACTGTAGTTCTGACCGCAGGCTGCCAAGAGACAGGCGACAATCGCCATGAGGAACGCTTGCTTGCCGATCAACGTATTCAACTCCCGGATTTGAGTCATGAATGCAGATTGCTTGTGGAGAGTACATCTCAGTCCGTTGTGAACAAGAAAGACTCGAGCAGCGGCCAGCCAACGGCGGCTTCCACGGCATCAGCGACGCGGTCATACTCGATGTCGGGGACACAAGTGACAATTCCCTCTTGCCCTTGCCAACCAAGATCCTGCAACCAATGACGACGGAAGCCCTGATGGTGAAAGATGCCATGCAGGTAGGTTCCCCAGACCGCGCCGCCATGCCCAACAGCGCCGTCTTCGACGTCGACGGCCGTCCCGGAGCGGCGCACGATGTGACCGAAGGGTTTGGTCCCCGGAGCCCGTGTTGTTGCGCCCGCATGGATCTCATACCCCTCAATCTGTTCTGTGCCAACTTGCAGCACAGTATGTGATGTCTGCTTGCCGCGACGAAAACTGGTTTCCACCTGGAGCAGGCCCAGTCCAGGACTCGATGCTCCAGGACTCGATGCGCCCGGATCCGATTCGACGCCGTCGGGGTCGGTGATCACGTTGCCCAGCATCTGCAGGCCTCCACACACACCCACGACCTGCGTCCCTCCAGCCAGAGCCCTATGGATGGCACCATCCCAGCCCAGCGAACGCAACCATGCCAGATCGGCAAGGGTCGCCTTGGTTCCGGGCAGGATCACAGCAGCAGGAGAACCCAGTTGCTGCGGATGCCGCACCCAGCGCAAACGCACCCCGGGCTCGTGTACGAGGGGATCAAAATCATCGAAATTGGCAATATGGGGAACCTGAACGACGGCGATATCACAAGTCGCAGGGAGCGATCCGGCTGCGCTGAAGGATTCGGCGTCCTCTGCCGCGATCGCCAGATTCGGCAGATAGGGCAGGACCCCGAGACAGGGCGTATCAAAGGCCAGTTCCCGCAGGCGCTCCAGAGCATCACCCAGCAGCGCCGGATCGCCGCGAAACTTGTTGATCAGCAGACCCTTGACCTGACGTCGTTCCTCAGGTTCCAGCAGCAGCATGGTTCCTGCGAGGGAGGCGAAAACCCCACCCCGATCGATGTCCCCAACCAGCAGGCACGGCGCCGCCGCGTGCCTGGCCATGGCGAGATTGACCATATCTTCAGCCTTCAGGTTGATCTCGGCCGGCGATCCTGCGCCTTCGAGGACGATGACATCGAAACGCTGTGCCAGTCTGTCATAGGCGACGCGTACGTGACGCCAC
>JAQCJA010000273.1 GCA_027593305.1 bacterium | reverse complement strand
AAGCCGTTTCTCGAAAACCATGCATCCGATATCGTCATGCCCGACCTGGCCTGGAACGGCATCACCATGGGCAAGAAACTTGCCGATTACGCCCACGCCTATGACATCCTCTTTGCGCCGCATAACTGCCACAGCCCGATCAATACGCTGGTCTCGGCCAACGTCTGCGCCACGGTACCCAACTTCTATATCCAGGAATTTGATGTTGATGACGCGCCCTGGCGGGATGACATCATGACCCATCCGTTTGTCATCGAGGAGGGCCACCTGCTGCTGTCGGAGCGTCCGGGATTGGGGTCAGACCTGATTGAAAAGGAAATGGCCAGACATCCACTCAAAGAGCGGTACCCATACAGATAGATGAGCAGGGATCAAGTGACGGGAGCCCTGGCTCTACTTCAACGAAACCGGTCCGTCTTGCGCTGGGCTCTGGCAGGCTTGCTGCTGTTCGCGGCGGGATTCGTCCTGCTGCATGGCCGCGAAGCAATGCTTTCAGGCTCCTGGCGTTATACCATCGCCCAGGCGGACGAGTATGCCTTCTGGGTGATTGCCGATTCCTTCGCTGACGATCCGATCTCCGACGGCAATCCATTCTACTACGAGCAGATGGGAGAGCGAAACCCACCGTTCGCCTATCCTGTTGTGGCTTTTGTCGGTTACCTGGCGGCGGTGATGGGTGTGCCGGCGATCTACTTCCTGCCCGTATGGAAGATCGGTGCACCCTTCGTCACCTGGCTCGCGTTATGGTGGTGCCTGGTCAGGTTCTGGGGCGTGCCGATGCGTGCAGCCGCAGCGGCCAGCATGCTTGTGCTCGTCATCCCGCAGTACGTTCACGGTCCATTGCAGTTCTCGCTGCTGCGGTTCTCCCGGCCGCTTGACACGGTGGCGCTCGTGGCGGTCTGGTTGTCCGTCGCATTGAATCCGCAGCGCACGGGATGGTGGTACCTGCCCGTTGTCGGCGGCTTGAGTATCCCCGTCTTCTTTCTGTCCCCGTTCTACGGTCTGTTCGGCGTCTGGGTCCTGGGTGCCAGTGGCATTCTCAGTCGGCTCACGGGACGATCCCTGCCGTCGCTGAAACTGGCGCTGATGAGCCTCACCGGTGCGGCCGTCGGTGGGGGACTGCTGCTAGCCGTCCGTCAGGCTTACTCCCAGAGTCCGTGGTTGCAGGCCACGCTGCAATACGATCCGGAACTCGATCTGCCTGCCGTCTGGTCCTTCGTACTGGTGGGCGCTGGGCTGATCGCGGTGCTGTCCCTCCGTGGCAGGGCGTGGACGAGGTTCGACGTCGCCCTGGGGGCGATACTCTCCATCGATCCCGTCGTCGCCCACGACGTCATCCTTCCGGGGCCCGATCTGCAGCTGGCCGAGCACAGGTACTACTACCAGATATTCCAGTTAATGGCGATCACTGGTTGGCTGTGGCGGGCTCTGCCCAGGTTGGACCCCGAGGGTGGGAGACACCGTTGGGAAGTCCCGGCAATCGGGGGTGTCTGCGCCATGGCGGCAACTGTGCTGCTTCAACCCGAGTTGAACTATTTTCGCCATCTGCCCCTGGCGAATGGTGATTCGTACGGCGCCTTCGACAATGCGCTGCTGCTGCTCGGGTTGGTGCCCCTGGTTGTTGTTGCCATGTGGTTCGTGCGACGCACCTGTGCCGGCCAGTTCCTGCGACGCCCCTCGGTTGCCGGGCTGCTGGTTGCGGCCTTCGCGCTTTGCGGCTTTGCCACCCAGCCGTCCTCGTTGCGTGAGTACAACGAGGTCGTTGGCGCCAGCGGTCCCCACACGTACCTGCAGCAACATGCCTCACCCGGTGAGGTGCTCCTGTCGGTACCATGGGATTATATGCTTGTCGACTATGCGCCGCTCTATTCTCCGGTGAAGGTGTTCCACAGTCACTATGGACAGCGGTATGCCCCCCGGGGCTTCGCCTGGGACTATCGCCGGTTGCTTCATGCTGCCTTGCTCGCTGGACGCCTGAACGAACCATCGAGGCCCATCGAGCGATCCCTCGACTGGAAGCTCAGCCGACTTCGCCTGGACTACGTGCTCGCCAGCAAGGGGGCCATTGGCGACATGGCCTGGCAGAGTGTCCCACCTGACTCGACACTTCACGACAGATCGACAGTGGATCTGGCCAGAAGCCAGCTGGGATCCCATCTCACCGTCGCCTATGAAGACGAGGATTTCATACTCTGGCGCGTCCATCTGCTGTCTCGGGACTCGCAGTAACGCAGCAAAGTCCCACACGCACCAAACATAGATCTACAGACCTGGAAGGAGCAGGCCAGTGGCCATTGTCATCAGCAGACCTGTGGCGATCAGTCGACCCTGACCCAGGTGCTCATGGCACCGGATCCGTAGCACGGGATTTGGCGCAGAAAGATGCCATCGAGATCGCCGTCTCGGGAAAGGTCCTGGCCAACCGTCGATCTTCGGTGATACACTGCGTTTCCAGCCTTCTTGCCAGGGCGATGTACTGCGCATCGTAGGCCGATATCTTGTGTTCAACGGCCAGAACGAGGACTGCCCCTCCGTCTACCTCCCTTTCGGCTCGAACCAGTAAACCGAGTGCCGTGCGCAAGAGGTCCTCAGCCTGCTGTACTTCGATGACGTTTCCTCGTACACAAGTCACAAGTACGTTGAGAAACTCGTGGCGCCAGAGTGGCGGGACGATCCAGTCCGGGTCCTTCGTGGCCACGTTCTGAGCCAGCGCTGTCCGGTCGCCCTCGATGAGGGCGTAGACGATGACATTCGTGTCAACGACGATCAAGCACGACCCTCCTTGATCCCCTCATTGATGATCTTCTGCGTCAAAGGTTTTGCCGTCTTTATCGGCTCCGGAAGCTCGAGCCGTGCCGCCTGTAGCAGACCATCTTCGATGATGGCCAATGCATGTCGTGCCATTGACCGATGATGCCTGGCCGCCTCCTCTTTCAGCAGCCGATGCAGGTCGGCAGGGACCTTCGTAATCAGTATGTCCGGCATGTGCATGTTCTCCGATTTCGCCCGGGACAATTATAGCGTATCACTATCAGTATACTAACAATTGTATGCATTCCCCGGCAGGGGAGGCCTGACATGACAGAGCTATCGCGGCCCGTAGACAACCGCCTCCGCTCCCATCTCCAGCGCCCCGAGATCCGGTGAATGACCCGCATACCGGTCGTTGACGTTCGGTAGAATACAACCGGCATCGATCGCTGGTGAATCGGGGGCAAGACGAAAGTCGAGTTGCTCGGCAAAGTACACTGTCTCGGGCCTGGTGTGATCCGGCATCGGTACATTCTGGAAACTGTCGTAGTCGACGAGTACGCCGTGCGTCTCGAAGCCGGTAGCCTGGGTGAACCCCGCCAAAGACTCCCAGGCGCCGCCCACTGTATCCTTGAGCCTGTGGTCGCGGCCCTGTCGTGCCTGCTTCCAGTTGAACTGGGCCCGGTCGCCGGCGTTTGGCCGCCAACCGTTATAGTCGAACGTGGTGTAACTGGTGTAGGATGAGTTGCGGAACAATGGGCGGTCAGGATTGTCTGTGCCAACAAAAAGGTTGTTCCGGCAGTGCACGTTGAAGAAGGGTGGGCTGGACCATTCGCCGATGAGCGTGTTGTGGTAGACCAGGATCCCCGCAGGATAGATGTTGAACTTGAAGAAGCTCCCTGCAGGTACGTGGTAGACGATGTTGCGGATGAAATACGCCGGACCGCCGAAAACAGGTTGCGCCGAGAGGCCGCTCTGGCCGGCGTTGATGCCGCGATTGTTGAAGACGCGGATGTTGTGGGTGCCGCTGTCGGCTTCGATGAAGTCGTCGGACATGACATGCAGGTCGTTGTTATGAAAGTCGATGGAGCAGGCACGCCAATCCTCTCGACTCGCTGCGCCCTGCTCGGTGATGTCGATGGCGTCGTGGAAATACGCGATGTAGTTATGGGCGACCACATGCCCCTGACCATTGATATCCACGGCAATGAAAGACTGCAGATCAGAGAGCCCGACAGTGTGCTGTCGCAAGATTCCCGTCCATCCGCGCAGGACATCGGGCCGTTCCCGGCCGAGCATGATGTTGTCGGCGATGTAGAAGTTCCGGCTCCCGGGAAACTGGGCGTTGATGGCGCAGCCCACGTTCTCGAACCGGCAGTTGCGCACAACAAGCCCATCGGCGCCTGCTGTGTAGCGCAGCCCGGCGAGGATGCCGATTTCACAATTTTTTATCGTCAGCCCTTCGAAGTGGATGTTGTCAGCGAACATGACGTCGAACAGACGGTAGACACCGCCACCGTCGAGGATGACCTCGCCATCACCGGCGGCGCGGATGACGATCGGCTTCTCCGGTGTGCCGCTCTTGGTCAGGTGATAGCAGCCATGGAAGTGCATCCACATGGGCTCGTAGTAGCGGCGACGGTCGGCAAGGTAGGTTCCGGCGTGCACGAGGATGATGTCACCCGGTTCGATGTCCGCAGGCTGCCACAGACCCGCACCCGGGCCGTAGAAAGCCTGCATGATACCCGTATATGCGGGTTCTTCCTTGTCGCCCTCGTAGCCGGGAGGATAGACATGCCGTACACGGCCAGAAGACGCCGCCCGTGGCTCGACGCGGGTCGTCACCAGGACGTTGCGCTCCGCTGAACCGATGACACCGTCCGTATCGATCATCACGAACCGGCACTCGTAGGTTACACCTGGCTCGAGGTCGAAAATGCTGCCTGCGAACATATTCGGCGCGGTGTAATCGATACCTGCGGATTCGTGCACAATCCGTTCGTGTTGCAGCCGGAGAAGCGGCAGTCCGTCATGCCATTGTGATGTTCCCTGCCTACGATAACTGACCGCCACGGACGCGGTGCGGTCGTCGTCGCCTTCGATGAACCATTCGAACCCGGCGCACTGAAGTGTCGGTGGCTCGACGAAAAATCGGCCCGCGGTGACAGGGGCAGCCGCTGCAACAAGTGCTGGAATGATGGCGCACAGGACTGTGAGCAGTGCAGTAAATCGGGTCATCGTTGCCATGTCAGGCCTCTTGGTCAGAGTGCAGGCGGCGTGCTACATGGTTCGAGATCTGGCTCCTTTACGAGGCGCCTCAGGCCGTGCTGCCAGGCTTCGCTGAATTCCGGCAACCAAGCAGACGTCATGTTCTTGCCATCCGTCGAAGGGTTTCGCTCTGTTGGGGGACCTGCAGGGCATGTCAACAGGGAGGATAGGGTATGAGTCAGCACGAGCAGTGGGAAGTCGTCTCGTATCTCAAGCTGCGGCAACTCGTAGGAGTCCTCGGGATTCTGCTGCCCACCAGTTGCCTGGTCTTCGGCCTGCTCCACGAACTGGAGCCGTCCATCAGCGACTATTACGCCACACCCATGCGGAATGTCTTCGTCGGCATTCTGTGGGCGATCGGTTTCTTCCTGCTTACCTACCGAGGACACGAACGCAAGGACGATCTCGCCGGCGATCTGTGTTTCGTCTGCGCCCTAGGTGTCGCCCTGTGCCCGAATTCGAGTGACATCCGCTGGGTGCGGGGCCTGCACTTCCTGTTCGCCATGGTGCTTTTCCTCACCTTCGCATTTTTCTGTCTGAAATTGTTCACCAAGGGCCAGGGTGAACCGACGCCGCAGAAGCTGAAGCGCAATCGAGTCTATCGGGCCTGTGGCTGGATCATCATCCTCAGCATCGTGCTGATCGGCGTATACATGGCGTTTCTGGAGCACACCTGGCTCGCCTGCTTCAGACCCGTCTTTGTGCTTGAATCGACGGCACTGTATGCCTTCGGTTTCTCCTGGTACGTCAAAGGTGAAACGTTGTGGCAGGACAGAGTCCCCGCACTTGCCGCTCCATGATCCGCACGGCGGGGCTGCTGCTGGGCCTGGCGTTGCTGAGCGGCTGTGCCCGTTACCAGGGCGCCGTTGAGGAGATCTCCTTCGTCAGCCACGACGGCGTCGTGTTGCACGGCAGTCTCGTGTTTCCCGAGAACGGCATGGGCGCCGTAGCCGTCGTACTACACGGCGCCGAGGCGGCGACACGCAGCCTGGCCTATCGCATGCACGCCAATGTGCTGCTCAAGCGTGGCGTCACGGTGCTTTTGTACGACAAGCGTGGCGCGGGTGATTCCGGCGGCGATCACGACACGGCGACCTACGCCGATCTTATCGAGGACGCCCTGGCAGCGATCCGCTGGCTGCGCAGCCGGCCGGACATCGGTGCGTCGAGCATCGGCCTGGTAGGAATCAGCGAGTCGGGTTGGTTCACGCCGGAGATCGCCGAACGGGCAGGGGACATGGCCTTTGTCTTCAACAAGGTCGGCTCCTGCCTGACGTGGCGTGAAACCAACGCTTGGGAGATCCACAACGAACTGCTCGCCGACGGCGTAGATCCTGCGGCTGCGTGGGCGCAGGTTGATGTGTTCCGCGCATTGTGGGCCCACTATATGACGCCGACAGCCGATGGCAAAGTGACCATGGCGAAGACGCTGCAGGCATGGGCGGGGCGCAGCGATACGCGGTTGCCTGCCGAATTGCGTCGAGTGTCGGCGGCGTACGTGCAGGATATCAGTTACAGCCCGGCACCGTACCTGGAGCGTCTGCA